>WFQD01000424.1 GCA_015487265.1 Sulfurimonas sp.
CAGAGGATATCATTCCCATCGTTACCGCTTAATATGTCATTACCGGCTTTTCCCTCTACATAGTCGTTACCTGCAAGGGCATCCATAGTATCTGCTTCATCCGTAAGGATGAGGATATCGTCGTATGGGGTGGCGTGAATATTATCGTTTGTTGTATTGCCTCCTAATGTATCATCACCGCTTCCGCCTGTATTGCCGCCGTTGCCCGTGCCGCTACCGTTATCATCGGGAAGATTATGCAGTTGTATGCCTAGAGAACCTTTTGTGTAATCTGCTATTGTGACTGTTTTACCGTTTTTCGTAAATGTAAGTGTACTGCCTAAAAGTTTATATTCACCACCGTCTCCGTGGTAGATGTTACTTCCCTGTGCCGTTTGGATACCTCCTGTAAGAGCGTGACCGTTTGTGGAGCTGTTTCCATCATAAAGTGCCGCATCTTCAAAGAAGACCTCTCCTTTTTTATCACTGTCGTAGATAACATCTCCGTCTGCAGTTACGTAGGTATCGAAGCCTTCGTCTCCAATGAGTCTGTCTGCTCCTTCTCCTCCTTCGAGGTAATCGTTGCCTTTATCTCCAAAGAGTGTATCATCTCCTCCCATACCGAAGATATAGTCATTACCCTCTCGTCCTATCGTCGTCATCGTTGCCGAATAGGTATCTTGGAGGCTATCATCAAACAGAACTCTATCGTTGCTTGTGTTAAAATATGTAATTAAGGCATTAGAAAGCACTATCCCACTTGAATCTACATAGATAGGAGCATCACTTCCTAAAGGCTCGTATCGATCCTCCACATTGAGTTTATAGTACAGGAACTCCGCTCTTTTTTTTATGTACATATCTGAATAGAGATTTGTAGGAAGATTGCTATATGCTGGGAGATTCCCCTCTATGCTAAAGGGGTTTAGGTTTATTAGGGCGTAGAGGTTTGATTTGGAAGTTTGGTTTAGTTGGGGGATGGATTTGTTTATTAGGAAATTGAAGGTTAGGTTTGAATAGTTGTTACTTACCAAACTTGTTAATTCTGCAATTTTGTCTTGAATTACATTTGAAGTAAGATTTGCTTTAAATATTTGAGATATTTTTTCAACACTACTACTTACAACATCGTTAAAATTGCTATTTTCATAATATTTTGTAATCTCGTCAATGTTTAAATTTTTATCAATAGTTGCAAATAAACCGTAAAAACTTATCGTATTTGCCAAATCAATACTACTATGAGAAGAGCCGGGAAATTCTACATCCAAGCTTCCAAGATTTATACCAAGAGAAGAGATGAGTGAAAGACCGTCTTTAGCAACTATATTTGTAATTTTAGAATTAGGATAGTTGTCGTTTTCTAAGCCAAACAATTTTTCTATATTGCCCCATATTCCATCAATTCCCGGTGCATTATATGTATATGTGTGGTTTACATTGTTTTGATGTTTTGATGTAAAAACTTGTGCCAAAAAACCTCCGAGTGAGTGTCCGACTATATTTATCTTTTCATTAACTCCTAACAATCCAAGGCCACCGTCAGCTTTTGAAGTTGTAACTCTTCTATAAAATGCTTCAAGTGCTACTTCTTGTTCATAGGCTTTGCCTGTTACACCCAAAAAGGCATCATTAAGTATATCTTTAAAAGTGCTTGGCTCTGTTCCTCTGATGGCTAAGACATTTTGTTTTAACTTGTTATCCCAAAAAAGGGTCGCTCCAAATCCTGTGATATTTTCTGCATATTGATATTTGACTATATAACGATTGTTGAATTGTTCAAGTTGTTTGACTGAAAAATCATCTTTAAAATTATTATAAGCTGCAACAGCCAACCATGCATTATCTTTGTAAGTTAAAATCTTGTTACTCATCGAAATCTCCTTTTAATATTTTATATTTAAAATCATTTTGAAATGTAAACGAATTACTATCAAAACATGATTCACACTTTACTCCACCGATATATTTGTCTAATAATCTTGATACCCAACCACATCTATATAGTGTAGCTTGCTTAACTACAGCTTTGTTCTTTTCGTTTTTAATAAGCTGTATAAAAGAATAAATACCAAGAATTTTTGAATTAATTTTACGATTCCTATACTCATACTCATACCTACTCACAGCTTTATCAAGCACCTTATAAACTACATCTCCTTTACTATTTTTATAAAAATGAACTACTCTTTTTTTACCTTCATTTTCACCATATACTTCATAAAACTTAAATCCATAATCCAAAAATCTTTTAGCATGGTCAATATCTGATTTATTAATCTTATTTTTAAAAAAGTGAAGTGTTTCGCTTGTATCTAAAAAGCCGTCTGCTTTTATATGCTTATATATTTTTGTGCCGCCTTCTGTTTTACAAAGATGATGAAAATATATTTTTCCTACTATGACATCCCAAGTGGGAAGAAGTAAAAAGAATACAACAGCAAAAGCAAAAAAGATATATCTTTTTTTCTTTTTCTTTTTATAGATATATTTGCAAACTTTAAATGCTATGTAAAGATATATTATAACTACAAATAACATTGTTAGTGCTATCATCACGCAACCCTTTTAAAATAATCAGTCATTATATCTTGTTTTTTTATGAAAGTAAATGTATTTGGTGTGCAAATATTATTCAATGGTTTATGTGTGGTGTTTTTACTCTTTATTTTATCCCCTTCACCTGCAATTATGCTATCTGCTCCGCTTCCGGATATTACGGTATCATCACCTGCTAAAGCATCGACACTTACACCCTCATCGCCGTAAACCAGATAATCATCCCCGCTTGTAGCACCCTGAATATCAGCAATAGCCACTTCACTACCGTCACTGAGTCGTATATGCTCTATGCGTTTGTTTGCATCTGCATAGTTTTTTAGAAGGATAGAATCATTTGTGCCGCTTATTGTGATGAGCATATCGCTGCCGTTTGCTTTTGCTTGAAGCATATCTTGTGTGATTCCATCTCCAAATGTAAGAGTATCCTCTCCGGCACTTCCGTATCTGTAACTATCCTCTATGGTATCACTGCCATCCCCTAAGTTGAAGATGTATGTATCGTTCCCAAGACCACCTATGAGTGAGTCATCTCCTGTTCCACCTTCTATGGTGTCGTTACCTCTACCGGCTTTTAGGGTGTCATCATTTTGGGTTGGGGGTTTGCAAGAGGGTGATGTCTATATTTGTGCCATCACTGAGTTGGACATTTTCTACAGCACTGTTTTTAATGGTAATCTTATCTGAGAGATCCCCAAACGCCACACCATTTTCTTTGATGGCAATATACTTATACATATTTTTTCTTCATGCGATTGAAAATTTTTCGACTATCGCTTCCATATCTGAGATTTAACATTGCTAGATCTAAATAGTGTGTAGTCTTTTTTACATCTATTTTCTCTAAAAAGCAAAAACGAGATACAGTTTGTACTTGTCTTAATCTGTGTTGCAAAAGAGAGTGTGAGGATTGAATGGAATTTTCACGTTTTCTGTAGATATAATTGACTTTTTCATGAACATCATAACGGTGTTCATTATGCAAAAGGCGTAATGTCAACAATATATCTCCAAATACATTAATATCTTCTGCGAGCGGGTATTTAAGTAAGAGCTCTCTTTTAATTACTATTGCATTAAACATAGCTCTTGGAGCAAGAATCAACTCTTCTACAGTTATATTTTTTGGCATTGCAACTCTATCGGCATTCCCAAAATGTATATCGCATGGCATTACATGTGGAAGTTCTAAAAGTATATCATCTGAATCCACTCTACAGATATAGTCACCCTTTGCTGCATGAACGCCTATATTAAAAGGAGTACCGTCAGAACCTGATTGACATACTGTTTTTAGGTATTTACAGCCACTCTCTTTCGCGATTTTAATGAGTTCCAAATCATTTAACCAGTATAACTTCAAAAGGTTTTAATCTTTTTACAGATGCAACACACTCCAGAAAAAAACTTATTGGTGTGTTGTAAAAAGGAATCACTACTGATATTTTTAATTCATCTTTCATAAAAACTTACAATCCAAATCACTCTTTTACTCATGCCAAGCACTCGATACGATATTCATAAGATCAGGATTGTTTTGAATATCATTGTTGCTGATATGATCCATTCCCTTTTCAACTCCATAGGCATTTATCTGTTGAATGATGAGATTGATATCATCGTTTGTGACATAA
>WFQD01000425.1 GCA_015487265.1 Sulfurimonas sp.
ATACAAAAGTATATTACATTTGAAATGAGATTACTATGACAAAATGGCTAAATATTGTTGTTTTTACATTCTTTTGGAGAGATACCAAACTCTTTTTTAAATCTCTGAGAAAACCAAGAAAGATCGGAAAAACCCACTTCTGTAGCCACTTCAGTTACATTTTTCTCACTCTTTTCAAGAAGAAGTTTAGCTTTTGTGAGTTTTTTTCTGCTTAGCCACTGTTTTGGAGTTTGACCGAAAATCTTTTGAAATTTTGATCTAAAAACCTTTTCGTTCATTTTAAAATATTGTGACATTTCTCTAACACTGCCAAACTGTTTGTAAGAGTTCTCTATATTATTTTTAAAATCAATATCCTCATTGTAAATTTGCGATAGATACCTTTGAAATGTAGCACTATCTTTAGATGAAAGAATTTTTAAAAAGAGCTCTTCAAATTTCACTTTTAATATTTGGGCATTCTCTTTTTTATCTTCAAAGTAAGGGGCAAATGACAAGATCACATTTTCAAACTCTTCAATATGCTTTAAAATGCAAACATCATCATGTTCTAACTTTCTTTCAACTGCAATGTTGTATTTATCTATAAAATCTATAAGGAGTGCATCTGAATAAAAGAATAAAAATGCTTCATAACTTTCATCTAAAACTTCACTCATAACATATGTTCCACTTTTTAAAAACAAGACATTTCCAGCTTCTATACGATAATCGCCGAATGACATATGTAATACTTTATACCCTTTGGTGACATAGATTAAAACATTACTCATAATTTCTACTTGATTTTTTGACTGCGGTGTATGTGATACATACTTCGCATAAGACAAATCATCAATTTTTTTCAGAATATTGTTTTTTTCAAGATAAAATGGGATGCTAAACTTCATAATATATCTATTTTTCCTTCTAAAAACTTCACACAATGACCACGCATTTCAACCCTATTGCCTTTGAGTTTGCAAAACACCTCTCCACCTCTTTGTGAGAGCTGTTTACAGGAGAACTCTTGTTTGTCAAGAGTTTTGGAAAAATAAGAAACTAATTGCGTAAAAGCTGAACCGGTTACAGGGTCTTCATCTATACCATATTTTGGAGCAAAAAAGCGTGTAACGAAGTCATATTCTGAAGAAATAGAAGCGATACAGACACCTCTGGCATCAGGTGATTTTAAAAGTTCCAAATTTGGCTGAGCTTCTAGGATATCCTTTTCATTTTCAAAAATAACAATATAATCCATAGATTTGTAACACGCGATAGGTTTATGAGCAAAAGAGTCAATGATTTGCTGCGGTATTGGGCACTCGTTTATCTTTTGAAGAGGAAAATCCATAACCAACGAGCCATCAGTTTCCTTTTTGACAATCAAGTCACCACTTTTTGAACTAAAAACTATTTCATTTGTCTGCTCGTGCAACTCCTCAAAAATCACATAGGCACTGGCTAAAGTCGCGTGTCCACACATATCGACCTCTGCTTTTGGTGTAAACCATCGTATATGATATTTCTCTTGCTCATTCACAAAAAATACCGTTTCAGAAAGGTTGTTCTCCATAGCGATTTTTTGCATCAATGCATCCTCTAGCCACTTTTGCAATGGGATAACAGCAGCGGGATTGCCTTCAAAAATATTCGATGCAAAGGCATCTATTTGATAGATTCTTAATTTCAACATTTTTCCTTATTTAATTTATCAATAGCATATTGCATCTCTCTTGAGCAACAACTTTACTTCTATTTTTTCTTATAAATTTTTTCAATCACATTAAATATCAACTGAAAATACTCAATATCAAAATCATTAAATCCATCTATATTATTTACAATATTACTTGTAAAATCATTTTTAGAAAGTGCAATATTATTACTCCACTCATTATCTTCTTTTAAATATACTTTTTTGTCTCTATCTAATATATCAAGAGGTTTTGCATTTCTTTTCTCAGTTACATATCTACTACATTTACTATTTCCATTAGGTAAAAACTCCTCACCTAAAAATATTCTTCTGTTGTTGGTATCTATTGTTTTCAAATCCTCTTTTTTATAATAGAACTCAATACATATTTGATCTAGTTCTTTGCTAATTTTAGGAATACAAAATGTATAAACATTATTACCATAATCATTAAATTCTTTTTCAGCATATTTTTTCACGTATTTTGGATTATCTCTATCAAACATGAAAATATACTTTTTAGGCTGTTCAATTTTAGAAAAGGTTTGAACCATTCTATCTAATTCTGCATCTCCCATATCCATATCTTCATATTCTAAAAATTGAATATCCAGCTCAGTATACAACCCATCACTTTGAAATCTTTCTAAAGCTTTTTTTAAATGTTTCCAGTCTGTTTTTCCCTCGGTAATAATTGTAGGTTTAGCAGCATCTTCTAAATCCTCAACTATCATTGTCCCGTAACGAACATATTTTCTAGCATCGATAAGTATATCTTTATTAGACTTTTCAACTCTGATGCTAATAATAATTTTCCCAGATATGTCCATTTTTTCAGTTTGAACTCTTTCAAAATATTCTGAATATTGGATTGATTCTTGGATTGTCTTTTCAATATTAAATTCATCACTGATACCTAGAACTTCAGATTCTTTAGAACAACCTATAATGAGATAACCACCGTTTGTGTTGCCTAATGATGCCATTGTTTTGGCTATATCAAAAGAAGATGGCAAAATAGGCTCGTAAGCAACATCTTCGTCTGTAATATGATGAATAATATCTATAATTTTTTCTTTTTTGTTTTTAGTTATCGGTATTTTATTTATTTTGGCTTCTCTAAGCACTTTCCCAAAAGTTAGCCTTTGAGGTGTCGAGATACCGTCTTCATACCATAATTCAGAATCAGTATATTCTAATGTATCAAATTCGGCATCATAATAAAGAATAACTTTTCCATCATCCGATGGTCGCGGTATGATATAAATGTCATTTCCCTTTTTCTTTATTCCCGATAAGATTGTTAATGCACTATCATCAACATTGTCACAATCATATTCATCCAAAGTTCTCAAATGCTCTAATACTCTTTTTTTGGAACGTTTTAATAGAGCTTGGATATATTTTAGTTTTTCTATATCAGACTGTGAGGCATGGTGAAAACTATTTGCAATTTGTTTAATATCTTTAAACTCTTTTTCTGTTGTTCCTAAAATAGTTATAGCTTCTTCTTCAGAAATTATGTTTGCCTCTTAGAACCTTCTAAGTAATGACTACGAAATCAACTTAGAAAATTGTACCTAAAATAGACGAATTTTCATAGTCAATAAATTAACTACGAAAATATCAACTTAACTATGAAAAGTGCTATTGTATAGCG
>WFQD01000426.1 GCA_015487265.1 Sulfurimonas sp.
GCACTTTTTTAGTCCATTTCGACCAGAAATATGGTCTGAATTGAATGTTTATTGGTCGAAATTATAGGATAAAATGGCTTTTAAAGTCCTAAAATATGGGATTTATTTGGTTTTTCAGGGGTGACTAAATAGTGCAAATAGCATTCATAACATGAATGTAAAGAATGCGGTATCTGACTCTTTTATAGGTTATTATAAAGTTTTAGATGTGCATAGAACTTATAAGCAATACCATATGTGGATGGAACTTTATGCAAATAATCAGGGTGTTTATAATGAGTATCTTAATGGTAAAAAATCAATCAAGCCATCAGAAGAAGATATCTATTGGAAATTTAACAAATCAGCTCAAAGGATTTCAATAGACTATTCTAATAGAGGGAGAAAAAGAGGATGGGCTGAGTTTGATGGTCAAATTTCAGGGACTACAAACCACTTTAATCTCTCTGGACATTGGGGAAATGGAAGGAATGGAGATATTGTTATGACTCGAATTACGAAAGATGAATTGGTCTGCATCAAAAATCAAGGTGCATTTAGAAATGGTGTGTGTTATTAAATAGAGACTTTATTTACAATTGTGATAAATAAGAGGAGAGTATTGCTTTTTGTAAACTTTTTCGTGATATAATCAAATATATTTGAATAAAGGATTTACAAAATGAATATATCTCTCACAGGTAGACAGATGGAACTTACAGATGCGATTAAAACGCATATGACGAGTTCTATTGAAACACTGAAAAAATTTAATTTAGATATTATTTCTGTAAGTATGGTGGCATCTGCTCAAACAAAAAAAGGCAAAGAACACTCATTTATAGAGCTTGTAATTAACCTTGCACATAAAAATTCTGTAATTATAAAACAAAATGATGACGATTTATATGCGGCTATTGATATGGCAATCTCACGTGCGCAAAAAGCGATGCGCCGTATGCACGATAGAGAGAGTGACCACAGAAAAGTAGGTCTCAATGAAGCAAAAGCTGAAAATGTTACTGTAAAAGAGGCAGTAAGTGAGCTTGAAGATGAGATTGTTCCTGTAGAACTTGATTTGTATAAACCGCGTGAAGTAGAAGATGTCCTTAACGACTTAAAAGAGAGCGGTAAAATGTTTGAAATCTTTTTAGATAATGAAGATAAAACACGTGTTCTTTACAAACGTAACGATGGAAAATTTGGACTTTACTAGAGTCTAAACCCCTTTTTATAGAGGAGTGGACTATCTAAGTCCACATACTCTATCACATCAGCATATGCCATTGCCAACTCTTCTGCCACCCCTATTGAGATAGGTCCTTCGAGCATAGAACCTAACATACATTTAACATTTTTTGCTCTTGCATACTCTAAAATCTCCACTGCTTTTGTTACCCCACCACACTTCATGAGTTTAATGTTTATCATATCGGCACTTTGTGTTGTAATGATGTGTTTCACCTCATCAAGTGTAAACGCAGCTTCATCTGCCAAGATAGGTATAGAGCTCATTTGTGTTATTTTTTTGAGGGCTTCAAGCTCTTTTGCTTTGACGGGTTGCTCGATGAGTTCAAGGGGTATATCTTGTATCGCCTCAATATACAAAAGGGAATCTTTTAAACTCCATGCTTGATTTGCATCTATGAGGAGTTTCGCTTTTGGAAGTGCCTGAGAGAGTGCTTTTGTGACATCGATTGCATGGTCTATATCTTTGCCAAGTTTCACTTTTAAAATCCTATGGGTATGAGCAAAAGCCTTTTTGGCATCTTGCAACATTTGTGCTTTTGGATTGAGGCTGATGGTTATATCGGTTTGTATCTTCCGCTTCTCTTTGGCTCCCAAATACTCGTACATTTCTAAGGATTTCTCTTGTGCAAGAAGTGAGACAAATGCCATATCAAGGGCAGCTTTTGCACTACTGCCGATTGTAGCACTATGTAAAATCGTGAGTGCTTTTTTAACACTTTTTTGCAGCAAATAAAAAGAGATATACTCTATAGAACTCTCAATAATCGCCAAATCTTCTCCTGTAATAGCCATCGTGGCAGGAGCTTCACCAAACGCAACAAAACCATTGTCACACACCACTTTTACACGCACAAACTCTACATTTTCAACGCGCCGTAGAGCTGTAACAAAAGGGGTTTCTAGCGGGATATATTGTAACTCTGTTTGTATACTTTGTATTTGCATTAGTGCATTCCTAGTAAAATATTGCCAACAAAAAGCCCACCAAATGTACCAATCAAGTAGCCCATAATAGCCATCAAGACCCCCACACTCACTAAGTTTTTGTTGTATGTTGCTGCTAAAATTGGAGCAGAAGCGACACCCCCGATGTTTGCAAGTGAAGCCACCGCAATGCTAAATAAATCAAGTTTAAATAGCTTCGCCCCAACGAGCATGATAAACGCATGTAGAAGTAAAATGCTCAAACCTGCAAGCACATATAAACCAAGTCCAGCAAAGTTTTCAATGACAGCTTTCGAACCAATAAGGGCAATGATGATGTAGAGCATGGTTGTAGCAACTTCACTCGAGCCATTGACCTCTTTGAGTTTTGTAAAAGAGCCGAGGATACCAAAAAGTGAAGCGAGCAAAACGATAGTTGTCGTTGCATTGAAAAGTGTGAATTGTGTCGCAAGAACTTGCGAGAGTAAAGAGACACCAAGTGCAAATGCAATCAAAAGCCAGTAGCGTTTTGCACCCATACTACAAGCACAGCCAATATCATTGAGATAGGCTAGATTTTCTTCTGCCTTTGTGAATTTGTTAAAAATATGGGCAAAAGGCACTAAAAAAAGTAAAAGCATAACCCATAAAGTATAATTCACACTATCCACCACAAGGGCAGAGGCAAAAGCACTTTCACTCACATGCAGAGCTGAACCTACGGCTATCATATTTGCCGTGCCACCCATCCAGCTTCCTGCCAATGCCCCAAACGCAGCAGACATATCACTATCAAAGTGAAACACCCATGCTACGACTATAAAAGAAAAAGCAATGGAGACAACAGCTAACACATAAGCAAGAAGCAAGGATTTACCAAGTTTGAAAAAGTGCCGAAAATCTACTTGCAAAAGCATCAAAAAAAGCATCGCAGGCAGAAGATTTGTTTTTGTCAGTTTATAAATAGCATTGATTTTTTCGTTAAAATCAAACACCCCACTACTTCCAAGCAGCATAGAAAAAGCATAAATGAGGACAACAGCAGGGATGTACTCAAAAAGTGTGAGTTTACTTTTGCTCGTCACGAGATGAATCACAGCGATAAGTAGTGCAAGCGTAAAAAGATAGACAAGAGGAGTGCTAATCAAGTCAAGACCTTTATTAATTGAATATTATTTTAATAAGTGTATCATATTTTTAAAGGAAATTCATGAAAACCGTACAAATACTTTTTATACTCTTTGCCAGCATACTCAATGCCTCATCTTCGCTTATAGTCTATAACTCAAATATGGGTTTAGTCCATGAAGAGAAAAAACTTACACTTAAAAAAGGGGCAACTCAGATAGTGTATGAAGGTGTTGCACGCAGTATAGAGAGTGATTCTGTGAATGTTGTTTTACCAAAGGGAGTGAAACTTTTTTCACAACAGTACCGTTATGACAAACTAACACAAGCAAAACTTTTGAAAAAAACCCTTGGAAAAGATGTTTTTGTCAAGGGCAAAAGAGTAACACTCCTTGCATATTCTGCGAAAGAGGCTTTAGTTAAAACTGCTTCAAACGAGATAATGAGTGTACAAACAAAAGATATTGTATTTGAGAGTATTCCATCCTCACTTTTGAGTAAACCCTCTTTAGTCTGGAACATTCTAACGCATAAAGATGTCAATGCAAATATGCAGTTAGATTACATCATGAAAAACATTAGTTGGAAGAGTAACTACATTTTAAATCTTGATGAAAATGAAGCAGATTTAAGCGGATGGATAAGCATCAATAACCACACGGGCAAAGCATTTCACCAGATAGCACTTTCTGTTTTAGCAGGGGATGTCAATCGTGTAAATACAAAGAGAGTCCCACAAATGCGGTATATGAAAGCAGTGATGGCGGATAGCCCTATGGTAAGAGAAGAAGCCCATGAAGGCTACCATTTTTATAAGATTCCCTTTAAAGTCAATCTTGCCAACAATGAAAAAACAGCGATTAAGTTTTTGCATAAAGAGGGTATTGAGATAAAGAGAGAGTATCGTTTGAGAGCGATAAATCCACACTATCTACAAGGTGAAGTGAGTAGTAATGTTGCACAGTTTGTGCATTTGAAAGGTTTAGATATTCCCTTACCAAAGGGAACTGTCCGTGCCTATTCAAAACTCCATGGGAGTTCTGTTTTTGTAGGTGAAAGTGCCATATGGCATACCCCTAAGGGGAGAGATATGCAACTCAAATTGGGCAAAAATTTTGATACAACAGTCAAACAAATACTCCTCAAACGCAATGACGATAAATACCGTTTTCGTGTGAGTGTACAATACACACTTCAAAACGCAAGCGATACTCAAAAAGAGATACAACTCCTTGTTCCTTTTAATACACGAGAAGATTCGGTTGTAGAGACAAAAGAGAAGTACACACTTACACAAGGCAATCTTCTGCGTTTTCTTGTACATGTTCCCGCAAATACAAGCAAAGAGTTTACAGTGTATTATGAAAGTAAAAAATAGGAAAAATGATGGCAAAAAAATATGTGATTTTAGATACAGAAACAACAGGTACAGGGGAAGAAGACAGAGTTGTTCAGTTGGGCTATCTTGTTTTAGGAACAAAAGAGATTGAAGTACATAATGAGTTTAATTCTGCTCCCATCCCCATTAGTTTTGGGGCAATGGAGGTGCATGGCATTACAGAGGAGATGATAGCGGGAAAACCTGCTTGTGTGGAAACCTCGGCGTATAAAAGACTTGAAGAACTTAACAGTAGTGAAAATTATATGATTATTCATAATGCCCCTTTTGATTTAAAAATGCTGGCAAAAGAGGGGTTTGAAAATCAAATGCAAGTCATAGACACCCTTCGAGTTGCCAAACATGTTTTACCTGATGAAGAGGCACATCGATTGCAATATTTTCGTTATAAAATGGAGCTTTATAAAGAGGAAGCAAAAGAGGCAGATGCGTTAGGCATTGTGGTTAAAGCGCATGATGCCATTGGGGATGTGCTTGTTTTAAAACTCTTGCTCTCAAGACTCAAAACCATAGTAAGGGAGCAGTTTCCAGATGCAAATCCTGTAGAAAAGATGGTCGAACTGACAAAAACTCCTATCTTAGTAAAAACATTTCGATTTGGAAAACATAAGGGTAAAGAACTTGCTGAAGTGGCACGAGAAGATGCAGGCTATTTGCGATGGATGCTCTCTAACATGGACAACCTTGATGATGATATGCGCTACTCAATCAACACAGTTTTAGGCATATAAGGGTGAACAAAGGTGTAAAATATATGCTCATAGCCTCCTTCACATTTGCCGTGATGGGTGCGTTTGCAAAGCTTGCTTCACAAAGCATGAGTTCTTTAGAAGTCGTTTTTTTTAGAAATATTGCAGGGGTCATTTTAGTAGGCATTGCCGTTGTAAAATCCCCTCTAAAACAAAAAGGAGGCAAGCCTTTTTTACTCTTTTTTCGTGGCTTTATAGGCTTTGTAGCACTGCTTGCATTTTTTTATAATATCGCACATATCTCCTTAGGCGATGCCATGACCTACTCAAAAACATCCCCCATTTTTACTGCCATTTTTGCATGGATTTTTTTGCATGAAAAGCTCTCTGTTAAAGCTTGGGGTGCTGTTTTTATAGGTTTTGTTGGCATAGTGTTTATTACACAACCAAGTGGAATAGGATTTTCAAAGTATGATTTACTCGGTATTTTTAGTGGGGTTGGAGCAGCCCTTGCTTACACCTCTGTTAGAGAGTTAAAACAGTACTATGATACCCGTGCAATTGTGCTCTCTTTTATGCTTACAGGAACACTTGGACCGCTTATTTTGTTTTTGATTTCTCCTTATTTTCATACCGCAGAACTCGATTTTTTATTTGCTGATTTTGTGATGCCAAAGGGGATTGTTTGGGTATATGTAATCGCAATGGGGATTTTCGCGACAATTTCTCAGTTACTTATGACAAAAGCCTATGGCTATACAAAAGCAGGCATTGTGGGGGCGGTGAGCTATACAAACATTTTATTTTCTATTGCTTTGGGGCTTTTACTTGGCGATGCTTTTCCCTCTCTTTTGACAAGCATCGGAATTTTGCTTATTGTGTTTGCTGGAATTTTAGTAGCGAGAGTTTAAACTCCTTATGCTATAATCTCCTTACTAATTTTGAAAGGGTAAATGATGAAACTTTTGGCTGGACCATGTGTCATTGAGAGTGAAGCAAATATTTTTAAAATTGCACAGGGCTTAGAGAAGCACCATAATGATGCCGATATTGATTTTTATTTTAAATCAAGTTTTGATAAGGCAAACCGTACATCTTTAGCCTCTTTTCGTGGACTTGGTATGGAAGAGGGTTTACGCATTTTACAAAAAGTCAAAGATGATTTTGGCTACAAAATTGTGACAGATGTCCATGAAACAATCCAAGTAAACGCAGTAGCAGAAGTGGTCGATATGCTGCAAATCCCTGCATTTCTTTGCCGTCAAACTGATTTACTTGTGGCTTGTGCTAAAACAGATAAAGAAGTAAACATTAAAAAAGGGCAGTTTCTCTCTGCAGATGCCATGAAGTACCCGCTACTGAAAGTTTTAGAGACTCGTGGTTGTGCTGAGCCAACCTATGAAAATGCACAAAAACATGGTGTTTACCTTTGTGAGCGTGGCAACTCCTTTGGTTATGGCAATATGGTGGTAGATATGCGAAATCTTGTCATCATGCGAGAGTTTGCACCCGTGATTTTCGATGCAACACACTCTGTGCAGATGCCAACAGCACAAGATGGCAAAACAGGTGGCGATAGCTCGATGGTGCCCTACCTTGCAAAAGCAGCCGCAGCTGTGGGTGTCGATGGTTTCTTTTTTGAGACACACTTTGACCCAAGTTGTGCTCTGAGTGATGGACCAAATATGCTCAAACTCAATGAGCTAGAAAATGTAATAGACAAAATCAAAAAAATTCAGGAGATATAAAAGTGAAATTAATTGAAGGAAAATTAAAAGTAGTCAATGGCAAAAAAATTGCGATAGTAAGTACAAGATGGAACCATTTCATCGTCGATAGACTTGTAGAGGGTGCAAAAGATGCCTTTGACCGTCATGGCGGGAACGAAGAAGATTTAACACATGTTTTAGTGCCGGGAGCATTTGAACTTCCAATGGTCGTTGATCAACTCCTCTCAAGTGGCAAGTATGATGGTGTGTGTGCTTTGGGTGCTGTGATTCGTGGGGCGACACCGCATTTTGATTATGTCTCAGCAGAGGCTACAAAAGGCATAGCAAGTATGAGTTTAAAGTACCAAAAACCTGTAAGTTTTGGACTTTTAACTACGGATAGCATTGAGCAATCAATTGAGCGTGCTGGAACAAAAGCAGGCAACAAAGGTTTTGAAGCGATGACTGTTGTGATTGAAATGCTTGACCTTTACGAGGCACTCTAATGGCGACTCGTCAGCAAGCCCGTATGGCGGTTGTTTCCCTTTTGTATGCGTATGATTTAGGCAATGGAAATACTTCTGAACACTCTGAAGAGATTTTAGAAGAAAAAAAAATTCGTAATAAACAAAAAGATTTTGCGCTCACACTCTATGAAGGGGTGATGCAAAATTTAGCCACTTGTGATGCAGCTATTGTGAAACATTTGAAAGATTGGGATTTTGAGCGGCTTGGCAGCATAGAGCGAGCTACCTTGCGTTTAGCAGCTTATGAGATACTTTTCTCAGAACTTGATTCTGCGGTTGTGATTAATGAGGCGGTAGAGATTACTAAAGCATTTGGAACAGAACAATCGCCAAAGTTCATCAATGGTGTTTTGGACGCGATTAGTAAAGATAAGTAAGCCAAGATGCAAAAACTTCTTTTTCTGAGCCTCGTATTTTATACCTCCCTTTTCGCGAGTGTGGATTATACAAAGACCAATAATTGTAATCTTTGTCATGGTGGACTAGAACATATTCGCGATGAAAAATCGGGTATGGCAAAAGCCATTGCCAACAAAGCAAAAGAGGCAGGGTACCCAAACAATAGTTGTATCATCTGTCACGGAGGCAATCCTGAGACTCAAGAAAAAGAGGCAGCGCACAAAGGAACTATAGCATACTTTAAAACGCATGAAGGTCCCAAAGAGTACTACCCCGCTCCAGCAAGTACATGGATCAATCAAAACACTTGTGGCATGTGCCATAAAGAGCAAGTACAAGCACAAATGAACTCTCTTATGATGAGTGAGCAAGGGAAAATTCATGGAACACTCTACAGCTTTGGTGGTTTAGAAGGTTACCTGCATAATCAAGGAAACTATGACACTAAAAATCCATCTGATCCACATCAAAGATTGGGAACAGAAGTTTATAAAAAGTATATGCAAAAACTTGAAAAGTTAAATCCGCAGGTTTATCCATCTGCAATGCATGAAATTCCAAAAGCACCAACAGCAGATGAAGCAACAAAAAATCCAAAATTAGCAGCGTATACTTACTTAAGAAATCAATGCTTACGTTGTCATACAGGCTCTAAAGGAAGACAAAAACGGGGTGATTATAGAGGTATTGGCTGTGCAAGTTGCCATATTCCTTATAGTAATAATGGATTTTATGAAGGGAATGACGCTACAATCAAAAAAAGTGAAGCAGGACATCTTTTGGTTCATGAGATACAATCTTCAAGAAATGCAAAGGTGGATGTTCATGGTATGAGTTATAGTGGTGTACCGACAAAAACATGCTCTACTTGTCATAATCGTGGGAAAAGAATTGGTGTGAGTTATGAGGGTTTAATGGAGACTGCTTATAGTCCTACTTATGATGAAAATGGTACAATGCAACCAAAGCTCCATACCAAACATTATATTCACCTCAAATCAGACATCCACAAACAAAAAGGGATGTTGTGTCAAGATTGTCATACTACACGTGATTTGCATGGCGATGGGTTTTTATCTGGTGCAACTTTAGCTCCTGTTGAGATTGAGTGTCAAGATTGTCATGGAACAACAAAAAAATATCCATGGGAACTCCCTTTAGGCTATAGCGATGAATTTGCAACAAAACCTGCTAAGGGAAAAGCAAGAGGTGTCAGTCCAACTATTGCCGAGTATCTTAAAAAAGGAACAACTTACCCTGCAGAAGATGGTTATCTTATCACAGCAAGAGGGAATGCTTATAAAAATGTCGTGAAAAAAGGCAATGATGTTATTGTTCACTTAGCAAGTGGTAAAGATATAAAACTCAAGCCATTAAAAGAGTTAAAGGCACAAAATAAAATCTCTCAAAAGGGACTTGTAGCTATGGATAAGATTAGTGCCCATAATGACAATATGGAGTGCTATACATGCCATGATACTTGGGTGCCGCAATGTTATGGATGTCATGTGAAAATTGATTATTCAAAAGGACAAAAGAGTGTAGATTGGTTAGCAAGTGCACATGACCATGATTTGCATGGAACAACAGCAGCAATGCGAAAAACACTCAAAGAACATCTTATAGATGGGAAAGTGACAGAAACTCGTAGTTATTTGCGTTGGGAAAATCCGCCTCTTGTGCAAAATGGTGAGGGGCGTATCTCTCCTGCGATGCCTGGATGTCAAGTTGTTATCACTGTAATTGGAAAAGATGGAAAAGCGGTACTTAAAAACCATGTTTTTATGATGAAAGATTATAAACATCCAAACTCCAAGAAAAAACTACCGGGTATTGTCATGGCCTCTGTGCATTCACATACGGTGCAAAAAGAGGCTCGTGCTTGTGAGAGTTGTCATACAAATCCAGCGGCTATGGGCTATGGCATAGAAGGTGGTAAAGTATATGGTGATGTTGGAGCAGATTGGGCAGTTGGGCTTAAAACTGCATCAGGAAACATGATTCCCAACAAATACACACTGCAAAAAAATAAAATAGAAAATTTCCATACAGATTGGAGTAAAATACTCGATGAAAATGGCACTGTTTTACAAACAGTAGATAATCATTGGAATTTAGCAGGAGCTCTTTCTAAAACACAACGTGATAAGCTTGACCGCCGTGGTGTCTGTTTTTCATGTCATGTGAGTATTCCGCAAGGCAATCTTGCAGTTTCAGCAATGACACACATTGCAGAGATGGCAGATGTAAAAATAGATAAAAAAGAGCATGGTGCAATTTTAAACAAAATCTTAAATCTTGCAGCTTGGGTGCAGATAGTTGCAGGAATTATCATAGGCATAGTGCTTATGTTTGCTTTTTATAAGCTTTTTATAGAAAAGAAACATAAAAACAGAAGACATCAAGGATGGAAGTAATGAAAAAGTTTGTGCTTATTATAGCTTTTGGAACACTCCTCTTTTCAAATGATATTATCATTAAAAAGAGTGGATGCAGTGTTGATAAAACAGTGCAAAATCTTAAACAGATTTTACGAAAAAAAGGTCTTGGAATTTTCGCGATAATTAATCATCAAGCAAATGCTAAAATGGTGGGTATGAAGCTTGAAAAATCTAAAATGCTTATTTTTGGAAACCCTAAAATGGGAACAGCTTTGATGCAACAAGATATAACAACTGGTTTAGATTTGCCGCTGCGTATTTTAGTTTATAAAGAGAATGACGGTACAGTGAAAATGGCTTACAGAGATGGAACATGGCTCAGTACAAAGCATGTTTTAAATGCCCCAAAAAAAGTCAAAAAGATGAATAGGGCACTGGATAAAATTACAGAGAAAGCAGGACAATGTTTAAGAGATTAACTAAAGAAGAGGCACTTGATTTAATTCAAAATGCTGACTTAAAAGAGTTGGGTCGTCTAGCAAGTGCTAGAAAAAAAGAGTTGCATCCAAAAGGGATTACGACATTTGTTATCGATAGAAATATCAACTACACGAACATTTGTTGGGTAGATTGTAAATTTTGTGCATTTTATCGACATGAAAAAGATGCTGATGCTTATGTACTGACCTTTGATGAGATTGATGCAAAGATTGATGAACTTTTAGAGATTGGAGGCACACAGATTTTATTTCAAGGGGGTGTGCATCCAAAGCTCAAAATTGAGTGGTACGAGGACTTAGTGGAGCATATTCACCAAAAATACCCAACAATTACCATTCATGGCTTTAGCTCAATAGAGATAGATTTTATCGCAAAAGTTTCTCGCATTAGTGTAGAAGAGGTACTTACTCGTCTTAAAGCCAAAGGGCTTGCTTCTATTCCTGGAGCGGGTGCTGAGATACTTTCTGATAAGGTTCGTGATATTATTGCTCCAAAGAAAATAGACTCTGAAGTGTGGGTAGATATTCACCGTAAAGCCCATAAACTCGACATTAAATCAACGGCAACCATGATGTATGGAACAGTCGAGAGTGATGAAGACATCATAGAGCATTGGGACATGGTGCGTAACTTACAAGATGAAACAGGTGGGTTCCGTGCGTTTATCATGTGGAGTTTTCAAGGCAAACATACAGCACTTTTAGAACAAATTCCAGATATGCCAAAACCATCCTCAAATCGCTACTTGCGTTTACTCGCAGTGGCGAGACTCTACCTTGATAATGTGCCAAATATTCAAAGTTCATGGGTTACACAAGGACCATACATCGGGCAGATGGCACTGCGTTTTGGGGCGAATGATTTAGGTTCTACAATGATGGAAGAGAATGTTGTAAGTTCCGCTGGAGCTGCATACTCTATGGCAAAAGATGAAATGGTACATCTCATTGAAGATGTGGGCGAGCGGGCTGCGATTAGAAATACAGCATACGAAACACTAAAGCTTTTTTAAATGATAAAGTTTGGCGTAATACTATTAATTTTAGGACAGATACTTATGGCAGCAACAATAGAATATATGGATATTAATGGGACACGTGTGCCTATTATCTTTGAAAATGATAAACGTTTACCCCTTGTCAATATGCAGTTTATATTTACCAACAGCGGAAGCATTGCAGATGTGAATAAATCAGGTCTTGCAAAACTGAGTGCAAAACTGCTTAATCAAGGCACAAAAAAACTAGGTTCTTCTGCGTTTGCATTAAGCTTAGAGTCTAAGGCCATTCATATCGCTTCTTCGACAGGAGTGGAGACTTTTGTGATGGAAGTAGGGAGCTTAAAAGAGGAATTTGATGAGGCAGTTACACATTTTACAGCACTTTTAAAAGACCCAAATTATACACAAGAAGCACTTTCCCAAGTAAAAACAATGACAATTGGCTCTTTGAGTGCCAAAGCAAATGATTTTGATTATGTTGCTTCAAATGCTTTAAAATCGATTCTTTTTAAAGGAACAGTCCTAGCACAGCCCTCAGCAGGAACCATAGAAAGTGTCAAGAGTATAACACTCCCTGATGTCGAAAAGTTTTTACAAACACATTTAACTCGTTCAAACTTGATTGTGGTTATGGGTGGCGATATAAGCCTTGAAGAGGCAAAGAAGAAGGTAAGAAAAATTATCAAACTCTTGCCACAAGGTGAAGTGACTTGTGTGAAACATTTTAACACGATTAAAAAACCAGAAGAGATAATCATTAAAAAAGAGACACAGCAAGCCTATCTTTACTTTGGTTCACCGTATAAGATGACGGTTGATTCTGAAGATTATTATAAGGCGAGAGTCGCTACTTTTATCTTAGGAACGGGTGGCTTTGGCTCGCGTTTAATGGAAGAGATACGTGTAAAACGCGGTTTAGCATACTCCGCATATGCACGTGTAAACATTAGTAACTCAAGTAGCTATATGAGTGGCTACCTCCAAACAAAACTAGACTCTCTTGATGAAGCAAAAAAAACAGTAAAAGAGGTTATCGCTGATTTTCTTAAAAATGGAGTCACACAAGAAGAACTCGACCAAACCAAAAAGTTTATCTTAGGCAGTGAACCTCTACGAGTAGAAACACTCAGCCAAAGACTCAACCGTAAGTTTATGGAACACTACAAAGGTTTCACCATTGGACAAACAGAACATGAACTCAAAATGATTAAAAAACTTAAACTCAAAGATTTGAACAAATTTATTAAAAAGCATACAGAGATTTTAGAGTTGAGTTTTGCGATAGTGACGAAATAAGAAAACTTGTAAGAAAATATTTGACATATTGTCAGATATTTTAATGAAACTACTATTTTATGCTATTGTCCTTCTAAAGTTTTGTTTAGGAGTCCAATATGAAAATGCCAAATTTATTTGCATACAATTACAAAGATGAATCAAATATGAATACACAAAATTCTCCCATTTCTAAAATCAAAACTATTGAACTCTTTGCCGGTGTTGGTGGGTTTCGTTTAGGGCTACAAAATGCTGGAAGTGCAGACAAAAGTTATGATGTTGTTTGGAGTAATCAGTGGGAACCTTCAACAAAAGTACAGCATGCTTCGGATGTCTATTGTGCTAAATTTGGGTATGAAAACCATAGTAATGAAGATATTTCTACTGTCGATGTTGCTGATATACCCGATCATGATTTGCTTGTAGGTGGTTTTCCTTGTCAAGATTATTCTGTTGCGAGTACACTGAAAAATTCACATGGAATTGTGGGAAAAAAAGGGGTGCTTTGGTGGGAAATCTATAGAATATTAGAAGAAAAAGCCAAGAAAGCTCCAAAATACTTAATGCTTGAAAATGTTGATAGACTACTGAAATCTCCAGCTTCTCAAAGAGGAAGAGATTTTGCGATTATTTTATCTTCTCTTAATGCACTTGGATATGCTGTAGAGTGGCGCGTTATTAATGCAAGTGAATATGGAATGCCACAAAGAAGAAAAAGAGTTTTTATTATGGCATATAAAAAAGGAACAAAGCTTCATAAAAATTTGCAATCAAATAAATGTGTAAACATTTTCAATAAATCAGGGCTGTTTTCTCAAGCATTTCCTATAAAAACAATTCAAAAAGAAGATGTATTGACTCGTGAGCTGAGTGATGATTTGGTAGATATTACACAAAATTTTAATACAAAAACACCGAAGAAAAATGCTTTTTTCGATGCTGGATATATGATTGATGGGGTTTATTTTACTGCAAAGTGTGAGCCAAACTATAGTGGTGACATTACTGTTTTAGGCTCTTGTTTGCAAGATGAAAAGGATGTTGGAGAAGAGTTTTATATTAGTGAAGAAGAGTTGAAAAAATGGCAGTACCATAAAGGTTCTAAATCTATTGAGCGTGTCAATAAAACAACAGGGCATACATATACTTATAGTGAGGGAAAAATGGGTTTTCCTGATTGTCTCAATAAGCCATCACGAACTATAATTACAGGAGAAGGCGGTAAAGGGGCTTCACGGTTTAAACATGTTGTCTGCATAAATGATAAATATAGACGACTCACACCCGTTGAACTTGAAAGATTGAACATGTTTCCAGATAACCATACCTTAGGTGTGTCAGATACAAAACGAGCATTTTTAATGGGGAATGCTTTAGTTGTAGGCATTGTGGAAAAAATTGCCAAAGAGTTACTCAAAGCACTATGAATCTCAAATATGACAAATTTTCTAAAAGTTCCATCCTTGGATTTGCTAAAAAATTAGAGGGCAAATCATTAGAAGAGGTATGTGATAAGGAAGTTTTAGTGCATAACTATGCAGGAAAGGGAAATTTTGGTCAGGTTTTAGAAAAATTTTATTTTCTGTATGAGCCAAATTCAGATGCAAAAGCAGATTTTGAAGAAGCAGGCTTAGAGTTAAAATCTTCACCTCTAAAAAGATTAAAAAACAATCACTATCGTGCTAAAGAGCGCCTAGTGCTTAATATTATCAATTATGAAGAAGTAGTCCATCAAACATTTGAAACAAGTGCCTTGTGGAAAAAAAATGCACACTTACTTTTGGTTTTTTACTTACATGAAAAAGAGAAAAACATCTTAGAATATCGTATAAAATTTGTGGATGAATGGAGTTTCCCAGCCCTTGATTTAGAGATTATCAAGCAAGATTGGCAAACTATACAAAATAAGATTTTACAAGGTAAGGCACATGAACTCTCTGAAGGCGATACATTTTATCTTGGAGCCGTTACAAAAGGTTCTAAAGGGGGGAATCCAAGAAGACAACCCTATGCTAAAGAGCTTGCAAAGCAGAGAGCCTACTCGTTAAAACAAGGCTATGTCAATCATATCATTGCCTCAATCTCAAATGAACCCTCTCTTTATGGTAAATTAATTCCTCGTTTAGAGCATGAACAAAAACTGAGTATTGAAGCGGTTGTTTTATCGAAATTTTCCTATTTTTATGAGAAGAGCATTGAAGAAATTTTAGAGAGTTTCTCTTTACAAATGAATCAAAAATCAAAAAACTTTTATGCAAATCTCACAAAAGCAATTTTAGGCATAGCACTTAATAAAGAGATAGAGGAGTTTGAAAAAGCAAATATTGTTGTCAAAACAGTTCGTCTTAAAGCAAACAACTTACCCAAAGAGGATATCTCTTTTCCTGTATTTAGCTATGAAGCAATTGTAGATGAAAACTGGGAAGATTCTCAAATCAAAGAGACTATAGAACAGAAATTTTTCTTTGTATTTTTTCAGTTTGAAGGGCAGCAATTGATTTTGAAAAAAGTGAAATTTTGGAATATGCCCTACCTTGATATACAAGAAGTGCAAAAAGTTTGGAAGCAAACGCAATCACTTGTTAAAAATGGAAATATTGTAAAGCTTATAAAAAAAGATCGCCAGGGCAAAGAGAGAAGATATACAAATTTTCCGAGTAAAAAATTTAATCATGTCGCACATATTCGCCCCCATGCTCGTAATGCTAAAGATACTTTTCCTTTACCCGTGCAAGATAAAGTAACACAAGCCAAAGAGTACACAAAACACTGTTTTTGGCTCAATAATAGCTATGTGCGAGAGAGTATATATGAGGAGAAGAGTGTATGAAAATGCAAACCCTCATAGGACAAATAGACCGCATACTTTTTGAAGGAGACGAAGGTTTTTTCATTGCTGTTTTAAAAAGTGGTGAAAAAATTAGTGGTTCTTACTATGAGAGTGATATTGCTACGATTAAAGGGGCGGCTATTACACTTACGGGATATTTTGAAGAGCATAAGAAGTATGGCAAAACTTTTAAGTTTGAACACCTCAAAGTCAATCAAAATGAACTCTTTTTCTTTTTAAACAAGATTATAAAAGGCTTTACAAAAAAACTTGCATCAGAACTCATTGAACACTTCACTCCAGAGGGTTTAGTGGAAATTTTAGACAATGATATTGAAAAACTTTTAGAGTTTAAGGGTATCAAAGAAAAACGTCTTAAAAAGATTCAAGCTTCTTGGAAACAGTTTCGATCTATGCGAAGATTGGGCGAATTTTTAAGCCCTTTTGATGTCTCCCCAACACTCTTAACGACTATAGCGACTGCTATGAAAAATGTGGATGAACCCTGCACAAAAATCAAAGAAAATCCGTATGTATTGACAAATATCAACTCCATCGGCTTTAAGCGAGCGGATGAGTTAGCCCTCAAAATGGGACTGAGCAAAGAAAATGAGGGGCGCATTAGCTCGGCAATGGATTATGTTCTTTTAAACTACTGCGAATCACAAGGCAATAGTTGCATTGCAAAAAGTGTTTTGTTTAGTGGTTTGGATGAGCTTTTGATGTTTGAAAATAAGCAAAACCTTTACGAAGCGGCACTCGTTGAACGTGTGAGTGAGGGGAGCATTGTCATCATGAAAAATGAGCGAGTTTCCCCAGCACGACTCTATGATGCAGAGAAGTTTTTGTATGATGATTTTAAAGCCAGAGCCAAACATGAGAATGGCGGTTTTGTGAAAGATTTGGAGGGCTTTTTAAAAGAGTCCGATTTAGAACTCGGTGAACAGCAAAAAGAGGCTGTCGAGATGATAAACAGCGGTAAAAGCATCCTCTTTTTGGTGGGGTATGCAGGAACGGGAAAAAGTACAACCTCCAGAACACTGTTAGAAGTTTTGAACACCCGTTATGATAAAAAAGAGATTATGACCTGTGCTTTGAGTGGTATCGCTTCACAGCGAATTAGCGATACTACAGGCTTTGAGAGTGCGACAATCCAATCTTTGCTGATAAAACATGAAGAACAAGATACTTTTCCCTATTCTGTCGTTTTAATCGATGAAGCTTCTATGATTAACTCTTCACTTTTTGCACGGCTCATGCGAAAAATCTCAAAAAAAGCTGTAGTCATCATCGTTGGAGATGATGCGCAACTCCCTCCCATAGGGGCAGGCAATGTTTTGAGCGATACTTTGACGCTAAAACTCGCTCCCATAGTCAAACTCACAAAGATTTATAGACAAAGTGAAGAGCAAGCCATTACTCTTATAGCTAATGATATCCGAAAGGGAGAGGTACCCCACTACAGGGAAAGGTATGAGGATTTTGAGTTTGTGGATGTCAATATTGCCAATTATTATGCCCTTAAACAGCAACTCTCTGCAGAGGTATTGAAAGATATACGTGAAGATAATTCGCAACAGATTGTGACAGAGATAGTTCACCGTGTCGTTGAGTCCATAGAAAAAGGGCGCTATCGTTTGAAAAATAAGCAGATAAAAGAGTATCTGAACTATTTTCAAGTCATTACACCGATGAAAGGGGGGACTTTGGGTGCAACAAATCTCAACAAAGTTCTCCAAGAGTATTTTAACCCCAATCCAAAAGTGTGTGTCAAACGCAGTGGTTTGGAATTTCGTTTGATGGATAAGGTCGTCCATACAAAAAATGAAAATATGACTTCATGGAGTGGAGAGGGCTTTAAAATGGGTGAAGATGCCAATCAAAGACGCATCTTTAATGGCATGAGCGGACTCCTTTTTAAGATAGAAGAAGAGGAGGAGCAAGTCTTTGTTTTTTACCCCAATGAAGATGTCGTTGTGGTGTATGAGTATGAAGAGTTAAAATCGCATTTGATGCTCTCTTATGCACTTACCATTCACAAAGTACAAGGGATGGAGTATGACATTGTGGTCATTCCGATGAGTTTTACACACTTTATTATGCACAATACGAAGCTGATTTATACCGCTATTACCCGAGCGAAACACCGTTGTATCGTTGTAGGCGAGAGTGGTGCGTTCGAGAGTGCTTGCAGACGCCAAGAGGTCACGAAGCGTGATACTGTTTTGTTGGAGCTGTAGATGCACTACTATGAACTCGTCATCATTGGTTCGCCTTTAGAGGCTTTTACCTACCAATCCGAAGAGCGTATCGAAAATGGCACTCTTGTGCTTGTGGATTTTCACCATAGAGAGAAAAAAGCAGTCGTCGTAAAAAGTTGTGAGCAACCGTCATTTAAGACAAATGCTGTTTTAGAAATTTATGCGCAAGAGTTTTCACAAAAACAGCTAAAATTAGCACACTTTATCGCCTCATATTATGTTTGCTCCCTCGGAGATGCTTTGAGTTTGATGATGCCATTTTCTCTTTCGAGTGAGCAAGTTCAGGAAAATGAGCATAAAGAGATAGGCATACAACTCTCAAGCAAACAGACAGAGGCACTTGCGTTTATAAAAAAACATCCTATAGCTCTTCTTTTTGGCGACACGGGAAGCGGGAAAACAGAGATATATATGCAGTATTTTCAAGAGATGTTAGCTCGTGGAAAACGGAGTATCTTTTTGATGCCAGAAATCTCTCTTACCCCACAAATGGGGCTGCGTTTGCAAGAGCATTTTGGGGATTTTGTTGTGATGTGGCACTCAAAACTCACACCAAAACAGAAAAAAATCGCCCTGCAAAAGATTCACGATGGAAGTGCAAAAATCATAGCAGGACCGCGTTCGGCACTCTTTTTGCCTTTGCATAATTTAGGCTTGATAGTAGTTGATGAAGAGCATGATGAGAGTTATAAGTCTTCTTCTCGTCCACGCTACAATGCCCGTGATATTGCCATTTATATGGGAAAATTATATGCTATTCCCGTACTTTTAGGGAGTGCCACACCCTCTTTAGGAAGCTATGAAAAATTTCCTCATGTAAGACTTAAAGGAGGGCATTTTACATCGCAAAAACAGTTTGAGTATGAAAAAAGTCCAGAAGCTATGACTCCTTTCATCAAACAAAATTTAGAAAAAATCCTACAAGCCAAAGAGCAAGCCATTGTTTTTTTACCCACACGGGCAAACTTTAAGTACCTGATTTGTGGGGATTGTGGGCATAGTTATGAGTGTAGTTTTTGTAGTGTTGGTATGAGTATTCATGCAAAAAGCCATGCCCTCAAATGCCACTATTGTAACTTTACCCAAGCCTTACCACAAGTTTGTAGCGAGTGTCAGAGTAAAAACCTTACAAGCTCGCGTTTAGGGACAGCGCAGGCTGTAAAAGAGTTACAAGAACAATTCCCAAATGCAAGAGTAGAGCAGTTTGACCGAGATGTAATTACCACTGCGACAAAACTAAAAAAAGCTTTAAAGCATTTTAATGATAAAGAGACAGATATTTTAGTCGGCACACAGATGCTCGGTAAGGGGCATGATTATCATGGGGTTACTTTAGCCGTTGTTTTAGGCATGGACAACATCTTAAACACAGGGGATTATCGTGCACGAGAAAAAGCCCTTGCTTCCCTTGTGCAAGTCGCAGGAAGAAGTGGACGACTCAGCGATGCAAAAGTAATTGTGCAAACCTTCAATGAAGATTTTTTTCAAAAATATCTAGGAGCCTATGAGAACTTTTTAGAAGATGAAAAGAACCTACGCATAGGACTCTACCCTCCTTATAAAAAACTATGCCGTGTTCTCTTTTCCGATAAAAATGGTGCCAAAGCAAGAGAAGCCATGGAGCAAATGCAAGCCAAACTTTTACAAGTTGCAAACATAGAGATAGTCGGCTTCGGTAAATGCTCTGTAGAAAAAGTAGCAAACAAATGGCGTTTTGAGATACTTTTGAGAAGTGACAAAAGTACAGACCTCATAAAAGCCGTCATGGCTTCAAAAGTACCGCTTGCAGAGATAGATATGGATCCTATTGAGTTTGGGTAGGGTTTTATACATACTTGACAAAATTTTTAAATAAGATTAAAATACATTGTATATATAATTTTAGGATATTATTGTGTTTAAAAGTAAAACTATAAGATATAGCCTCCAAAAGAATGAAATACTCAGATCTACCCGAGATATATCATTTGAAGATGTTATCTTAGCACTTGAGAATGGCTATTTACTAGATGATATAGAACATCCAAATAGAGAAAAATATCCTAATCAAAATATTTTCATTATCTTGATTCAAATTAAAGATTATGTTTATCTTGTTCCTTATGTGGAAGATGATACATCAATCTTTTTAAAAACAATCATTCCATCAAGAAAAATGAATAAAAAATACAATACAAAGGATTTCAAATGATAGATTTAGATGAATATGAAACGGATATACTTCAAAGTGTTGAGAATGATGAGTGGCAAAGCTGTGGTAATATTGATAACAGAATAAAAGAGTTGCAATCTTATGTAAAAAATCAAAAGAAAAAAGCCATCTCCATAAGAGTTGGAGAAAATGATATTTATGAACTGAAGAAAAAAGCATTAGAGAGTGGTGTGCCGTATCAAAATATTATTCAGATGCTTATTCACCAATTTGCATCGAATAAAATTCAGATACATGTGTAAAAAGATGATAAAATTTATGAGGAAAATAAAGTGTGAATATTATGCAAAAACTCAATAACTTAACGCTAAAACAAAGAGAAGAACTCTTTCGACAGCTTCGTATTTCAATCACTCATCACTCAAATGCGATGGAGGGAACGACTCTCTCTTTTGGTGAAACAAAAGAGTTACTTGAACATGGAAATACTGCTGGAGATAAACCACTACATGAACAACTTGTTATCTTAGGCTTTGCAAAAGCTTATGATGTAATAGTTCGCGAAGCTACAAATAAAGAAAATATTATTGATAGTAGTTTTATAAAAGATATTCATGCCGTTATGTTTGAAGATGCTTTAAAGGTCGCACCACAATTTGTATCTAAACCTATTGGAGCATATAGACTAGATGAAAGATATATCAAAGGTGTAGATATAAAACTATCCGCACCTAATAAAATTTCAAATGATTTAGAAAATTTACTTTATAGATTTAATAGTAACAATATGAGTTTAGAAGACATTGCAGAATTTCATATTTTATTTGAAAGGGTACATCCATTTGCCGATGGCAATGGAAGAATAGGAAGGTTAATTATGGCTTTTCAAGCAATACAAAACAATATCGTTCCACCACTTATTGAGAATGAGCATAGAAGTGAATATTTAAAAGCTATTAATGACAAAGATGATCTTTTCAAATTTATAGATGAGAGTATTCAGAACAGTATGGATTTACTAGACTAAAAAGTACAACAAAACATAGTAGCCAATAAGTAGCCTAGCGGCGACTTATCGGCTATATTCAGTCGTTATCTCAACAAAGGAACATAAATTTGAAAGCAACAGATATCCCATTTGTTAAACACATAGGAATTGAAGAACAGAATAATGAATTATCACTAAATTTTAAAAAAGATGTATTGAATCACATTAAAACCATTCATGCAAGTGCTCAATTTACATTAGCAGAAACACAAAGTGGTATTCATCTTCAGAGCCTCTTTCCAGAGCTTGAAGGAAAAGTTCTCCCTGTTTTAAGAGATGCTCAGATTAAATATAAAAAACCTGCTCAAGAGAAAATTATCGCTTTTTCATCAACAGATGAAGAAGCTGTTATTAAATTTAAATCGCAATTTGAAAAAAAAGGCAGAGGTTCACTTCAAATTGAAGTTAAAATCAAAGATATCAATGATGTCTTAACTTGTCAAGCTACTTTTACTTGGTTTGTTCAAGCACTCTAAAGAGATAACAAAACAGAGTAGCGAATAAATTCCCTCGCGGAAATTTATTCGCTATCTTCGACCGTTGTCTCGGACGCTTTGCTTACCGAGGCAACGGGGGCGCGGGCTGAAAACCCGCTAGTTCCCCGGCGCTACAGCACCAGGCAACAAGCGGGAGGAACAGACAATTCCACCAGAAAATTAAAATTTTCAGTTGAAATTGCTACTCACCCGCGCCCCCATTAAAATATATGTTTATTCAGCTACTTCAACAACAACTGGAGTCGATTCCCAGATACCATGTTTTGTACAGTAACCATGAGCAATGAGGTTGAGTTTTTTACCCATTGGACGGATATTAAACGTTACTTCTGCATGAGATTTTTCATTACCTAGTGTTCCTGGTACAAATGTAGCCATAGCAAGTTTAGTTTCGCCATTGAAAAGTGTGATAGATTCGATGTAGTGGTCGAAATCATCTGGGTGAGTGTACTCTTGACCCATTTTTACATTTACTGCAAGCATTTCACCTTTTTTTGCTTCACCTTCAACTGTGATGAATGGTGAGTGACGATCGATAAGATCTTTTTTTGCTTCTCTTTCTACTGTGTCAATATCAACATATTTGTTAATCTTTGGCATATTTAATCC
>WFQD01000427.1 GCA_015487265.1 Sulfurimonas sp.
GTGCAAGAGATACATCTATGATGGAAAGATATCTGGGAACCTCTTCTTTTGAGATAGGGTCCAAAAATGTTATGTTTTTGAGATTTAGTTTATTGGCAAGCTCAACTATTGTGCTTTTCATCGCTCCATCACCGATAAAAAGAAAATGAATATCCGGATCTTTGATTTTTGAAATAGACCGGACTATGAAGTCCAAACTATGCGCCATACCATGTGTTCCGATATAGCCTACGACGAACTTGTTCTCAAGCCCCAGTTTTTTCAGCAGTTTCTGGTCTTTTGGACGAGGATAAAAAAGATCGATATTCGCTCCATTGGTCACAACTTCTATTTTGCCTCCATTTATTCCTCTGTTTACAAGATTTTGCTTGAAAGCATCCGTTACAGCTATGACACACTTTGCATCTTTGTAAAGTGCCAACTCTATTTTTTCCAAAAAATCAAGTATTTTCTCATCTTTCATCGCTCCGACAGTACGGATAGATTCCGGCCAGAGATCTCTTAGTTCAAATATCCACGGTTTTCTTTTAACTTTAGATAGAGCCCAACCGGCCCATGTAGTAAAAAACTGAGGTGATGTAGCAACGATAATGTCGAACTTTTGAAATGACCCTGCTATAAATGCACTTACGGCGAAACTTATATAGTCCAATACTCTTTTAACAAAGCCACTGTTCGATGTTATATAGCTCCAGACTCTGATAACTTCGATTCCGTCGATATTCTCTTTTTGATACAGTTTATTTTTATAGCCTTTATAAATCTTGCCGTGTGGAAAATTTGGAGCACATGTAACAACAGTCACTCTGGCGCCAAGTTTGACCCACTCCTTGCAGTGTTCATAGGTTCTTGTGGCTGGAGCGTTTACTTCAGGTGGAAAGTTGTCGGTTAAAAACAGTATTTTCATAGTCTTATCTCGATTTCCAAGTTTTTTGTAAAAGGTATTTCTACCATTTTGGCATCTATTGTTTTATTGAATTCAGGTGCATATTTGTATGGTTTGATGAAAAATTTTTTTTGCTTTATGTATATTTGCGCCCTCTTTGTAACAATTTTATCGTTTTTTACGCTCAAGTCTACGTTTGGGTGAAAATGCAGTCTTGCTATGGCAGGTACATTTTCACTTCTTTTTCCCAGTATTTCATCTTTCATCAAAATTCGCTCCTCTTCGAAAAAGAAACTTCTTTTGTGTAAAATACCCAGCCGGGACTTGTAGCCGTCATGTACAGCCTCTATTGTATTGTCAGATTCTTTTAGATATTTTATATAGGCTCGTCTGGCTACGCGAAATCCTCCCCATACTTCGCTTTGATCCTTATGATCGATCTCTACCGTATTGTGAGAAGATGTAGAGCGTTCAAGCTGCCGCCTTTTACCGGTCTCATAGGTAGAAGTCCCGGTATCCACTATAAAGGGTTCACTGTTTATATAAAGCTCGAAACTGAATGTGTCGCTATGTGCATGGCCTGGGATGTAGTCTGGCCCTATATTGCCAATATCCACTATAATCTCGTAATTTTCGGCCCTCTTTACCCTATATCCAGAATCCAAAAGCTTCTTGAAGATTGGGAAAACGCCAAGTTTTTGTGCATAGTCGTTTAGTTCTTTTGTCGTTGGAGCTATGCCATATGCGCTATCATTCACCAAAGGAATATTTCCATTTCGAAAAGTCACGGTGTTGAGCCATCCAAGCATCAAAGAGGCTTTTTGCGTGAAGAACCCAAGCATATTTGCATCATTTTTTTTCCAGCTATTATTTTTTAGCAAATTTATAGAGTCTAAAAGGCGATAAAGTATGATTTGATGATACATGGGACTGAGCTCGAAATGAGCTCCGTCGTTTAATATCTGCTCATCAAGCTCATTGAGTAATATTCTTTTCGCTTTTTTGTAAAAGGTGTCATCATGGAAAAAATAAGCCCCAAATAGCAAAGAAAATCCATTTTCCAGTAGATGGTTTCCAAGGAGGTGATATTCGATATTGTGCATCAAAATCTTGTATTGGGCATAAAGCGAATTTTCAATTTGCTCGTTTCTTATTTTGTGTCTGACAAGAAACTTTATCCAGTTTATACCTCGCAGTGAAATGGGGTACGGCTCAAGGCCGTCTTTGATATTTTTAATATCTTCCATATAGCTCGTTATTAATGAAATACCGGTTTCAAGTGGCATATTTTTTTGATTTAGAAAATCGAAATAGTTTAAGTTGTAAGTCCAAAGTTTTCCATAATTTGAAAAATTCCAGTCTATCTTTCCGTCAAAAATGTATGTTCGATTTAAAAAAGTAAATGTATAAGGAGTCTTATAGGAGCTTTTTAACTGTATTGAAGAGTTAAGA
>WFQD01000428.1 GCA_015487265.1 Sulfurimonas sp.
AAAAAGTTACTACACCGGAGATGGAGAAAGATATTGTAAGCATGTTGATTGAAGGTGAAAAGATAAGCAATATAGCTAAACAATTCAATATTGACAGGAGTGTTGTCTATAGAATAAAAAAGGAGGCGCTTTCATGAGATTTGTGTATAGCGATGCCGGCAGAAGTAATTATTTCAAAGGTGATGCGGATGATTGTGTGATCCGTGCAATTGCTCATGCTACCAAAAAAGATTATAAAGAAGTGTATAACCACTTCAAAAAGATGACACCAAAAGGGAAAAGTCCACGCACCGGTGTTCACAAAAAGCTCTACCATAAGTACCTCCTAGAAAATGGGTTCAAATGGATATCTTTTATGACGATCGGCTCTGGCTGCACAAAACATCTTAGAGCAGAAGAGCTTCCAAAAAAACCTTTTATTGCAAGGCTGTCAAAACATCTTACCTTTGTTGACAACCACATAGTATACGATACTTATGATTGCACTCGCAATGGTGGACGATGTGTGTATGGGATTTATATTAAGGATTCGCTATGAATAATATACAAATGAACACGGAAATGGCAAGGGCAACACTTGACGACAGAAAGACGCAAACAAGAAGGGTTGTTAAAAGGTTTTACGATCTATCTCTCCATGATTTTAGAAAACATCCACTATCTTATATGGATATGCCAAAAGATTTGGAATTTAAAGAGCTTCAGGGTTATGGAAGATCGTGCCCTTTGTTTTACAGCAAGAGTGAAAACAAATACTATTGCGGGGAAAATTTAAAATACATTGTTGGCGAAAAAGTTTGGGTTAGGGAGCCGGTAGCTATTGAAAATCATTTGATGGATAGAATCTATTGTTGGTATAAGGCGGACCATAGTCAATTTGAGATGGAAATTCCCAAAAGATTCAAAGATCCTGTTCCGAAATGGATATTAGAAAGATTTTCTGTTCCCAATGGATGCATCAAAGAGATGGCAAGAATTTTTCTTGTTAACACAGGCGTAAAAATTGAAAGACTACAAAATATTACTTATGAAGATATGCAAAAAGAGGGCTATAGTGAAGTGGCTATGAACTCTGCAGGCGGGCTCAATTGGTTCAAGAGAGTCTGGAACGAGACAACACAAAAAGGCTATGAGTGGAATGATAACCCATTTGTATATGTGTATGATTTTAAAAGGACTACAAGATGAGAGAATACTATCAAATGACACAAAAAACTTGTTTTCTATGCAAAGACAGCAATGGGAAAGTTTTTGATGAAACTCAAAAAGTTGGAGAGCTTATCGACTGCAAACACAAAATAGATGTTGGAGTTTTAGAGCTTCAAATAATGGAAACAGAAGAGCTGCTTAGAGATCTTAAAAAGTCCAAGCGGTATGCAAAAGTGGTTCAAGAGTAAACTAATAACGCTTAAAATGAAAGAAAAATTGCAAAAAGGTAAACTAAATATGAAACTTGGCAGTACGGAAATAGGAACAGGAATTGCCTGTGAAAACAAAACAGAACTTGCTCTGGCTCTTTCAGCAATTGGGGACATACTCGATAGGGATTTTTGGGCAAAGATTGAGGAAGAATGTATTCAAATGAGTATAGGCAGGGAGCCAGTATATGTTACACATCTTTTTGATGAAGCAAAAGAAGGGATGGATTCGGGATGCAGAGTGGAGGTGTTAGATAAAAGCAGTGAGAGAACACACATTTCTCAGCGATACATTGTTTATCCTTTTGATGCGGATCCAAGGCAGGTGATTAATCATTTCATCTATACGACTGGTGAGATTTCAAAAAAGAAACCCTACAAAACAGCTTAGGAGGAATAGGATTATGTCAGTAAGAGCACCAAGAAAATATGTATGTTTTAAACACAGATACTACCGAAAAGGCAGAAGTGGAAATATCGGCTTTTTTGGAAGTAGTGTTCACAGTGTCATTCCTCATTGTCCAATTTGTCAAAAAGAGATGCAAAGAATAGATCAGTTTGTGAAAATTCCAAATAAGAGTGATTTAAAGGGATGGGATATTTTAGAAAAACTATATAAAGAGGAAAATCACAATGCTTAAAATAGTAGAGTTCACATTAACCAAATATAAACAAGGCGAGACTCCTAGTGATGGTGAGGTCGTATGGGCTTACGCAACAACACGAGCTGATGCACAAAATAAACGAAAAGCTATTGCAAGACTTTGCAAGTACCTGGAGCATAAAGATCCAAACAAGCATGAGTTTTTTGATGGCGATTTTGTAGAGCTTGTCAAAATGAGAAGAGATGCGCCATTCAACGACAATGGTGAGGTGATTTATAAAAGAGCTGTTATTGGAGATACAAAATTTCATCGCAAAGCTATCCAAAGATTGGCCAGATACCTAAGCAAAAGAGATGAAAAGTATATCTACTTTGGAAAATTGCCATTGCTTGAGAGAGGGGAAAACTGCTATGTTTTATCTCTAAGAGATACGAAGATTCTAAATGATATAGACAAAGAAAAGCAGATTAAAAATCAAATTCGCGGTAAAAAAGCTGCTATCACCAGAAACATCAATAAAGCTAAAAAGCTAAGAG
>WFQD01000429.1 GCA_015487265.1 Sulfurimonas sp.
CAAAGCATCCATTTTATCTTTGACAATCTTGGATATGGGTTTGAAGTCGCTATTTGCAAATAGCTCAATTTTCTTTTCTATCCAAGCGCTTGTAAGTTTTTTGGGTGCTTTAAATGTCTTTGTTCGGGTGGCACCAAAAAACACAATTTCATTAAAATCTTCAAAATCTATTAAGACTTCAAGATCTTTATCAATTATAATAGTGGCGCTACCCTTTTTTCTTGCATCCTCTATGTATTTTTCATACATTTTTTCTCCTTTAAACAGCCCAAACACCACGCTGCACATTGCGGAAATGGTATTGTAGCTGTTGCCTTACTTTTGCTTGCCAGTTTTTATTATTTTTTATAAGATTGCCGGCAATCTTTTCTACCTCTTTGTAAATCTCTTGAAGAGTTGCTTTGCCACCAAGCTTCATGAAAGCTAATCGAATAGCATTTCTCCAGCTTGATGCAATGCTTCTTTTTAATCTAAGAGCATTATCCCAAACAACTTTATATATGCTTGCTCCCTTTTTCTTCCAAATGAGCAAATACTCATGAAGAATTGGGATGAAACTGCCACCATAAGTTCTGTTATCGCTCTTGCAATTATGCTGCATTTTGATAACAACCGATATAAGTTCATCTTTAGGCATCATGTTTTGATAATCTGCCTGAAAAGACCAAAATTGACCTTTTTTCCTCATATCTCCTATAAGTGTTGCATACAAGCCATTTGTTCGAGTTGCGTCTCTCTGATTAAGAAGCATCAATTGACTCCTCTCTAAAAATTCCTCTTTGCTTATTTTGGGGTTTGATAAATCAGACTCTATGAGCTGATTTCCCCATTGTTTGCCTGAGTATTGGATCATTTCAGCATATGGCGGATGTGTAAAGACGGTATCAGCCTCTCTTGGAAGAGAAGCTAAAATACTATCTTTTGTAAAGTCATTGCCTTTATGCAAGTCTAAACCTACATATTGGCAGTTTAATTCTTTACACACATCACCACTGGTTCCTGATCCCTCACAAGCATCAACAAAGAGAAAACTATTGAGAGGTGTTCTGGTATTTTGAGAGGCAAACTCTATTAAGTCTTTTATCAAAAGACCAGATGTGTTCCCTCTCCAATTACTTTTGCCATAATTTCCTCTTTCGGGGTAGGATACTACTGATTTCATAGTCGTCTCCTACTCACATCTAACTCTAAGAAGAGTTGCCTCTTTCCTTTTTGCTTCTGTTATAAGCTCCTCTAACTCTTCTATATACTCAAAGTCAATTGAGTCATAATCACTTCTTGAGTAATCATTAACTCTGACTTCAAGTAAAATATCATCCTCATTTCTGATGAGGGTATCAATACTATCGTTGAAATAGTAGTCTGATATTTCTTGTGTAAATGACTGAGGTTTGAAGCATACGGCAAGCTTCTCTTCTGTTAGAGTTATCTTGCTATCATAGTAAATTGAACTTTTTTGTGAAAACGACTTAAGGGCGTCTAATGAGACCTCGATCACTTCTTCGGTTGTATCAAAGTCATCATGAAAAGCAAAATATGCCTCAATGTCACTTTTGGTTATATCTGACATTGATGTGGAAAATTCTTTTACCACAACTGTTTTATCAGGGCGACCACTAAGTTCGCATTCCTCTAAAATTACCAGCAGTTTGCCTTTTGCGACCTTATTATCTTCGTTATCCACAATATAAAACGATATACCATATTCTTTTGTAGATTTCATTTTATCTCCTTTTGTTTTTTTAAAGGAGACATACCTATCCCCCAAGGGGATAGAATATATCCCCTTGTAGGGTTTAGGTCTAAGACCAGACTAAAAAATTCTTGTAAAAGAAGTTATGGTGAAATCACCGTGATCACCAATTACTTCATCTGCGCTATCAAATTGGTAGAAGATATCTTCATCATCTATCTTTTCGTTCTCGCCTATGACTGCATTGTAAGAAAACTCTTCTTTAGAATCATTCCAATACCCATCAACGCAAATGGTATCAGGAACTTTACATCCAAGTTCTCTTATGCCTTTAACGACATCCTCCGGCAATATTTGAATACCATCATAATCTTCAAGATTACCGTCTTTGTCAAACCAAAGACCTCCTCCAGCTTCTTCGCCGTAGGTATGATGTTCAAACCAACCTCTATTCGTTCCGGATATGATGCCTATATCATAGTCGCCTACAACACTTTTGGCATCCCAGTTTTTCCAAAACGCCTCATCTATTGTATTATTATCGGCATTGCCACTAAGTGTAAACAAAAGCACATTGCTATCAAAAGCATATACTTGTGTTTCATCTTTTGCAAGATTATAGCTGATACTGTAGAAAGGACTTGGAGCTTCTGTTTGGAGAGTTTCTCCATTATATTTGTTTTTTAGAACTAACATTACATCACCTCCATAACAACATGAGCATTGTCTTCTGCTTCGTAATATTGGTCGGAACCATAATACTCATCGAAGTCATTCTCTCTCATGCTTTTGTCTTCGCCTACATAAAGCTTCTGGTAGGCATAAACACCACCTTCTTCATACCACTCATGGCATTTTTGAAGATAGAGTATTTCAGCCTCATCTTTGGTGAGATTTTGGAAAATCTCTTGAAGCTCGTTATCAGCAACAACATGTACTTGATACATATTACCTCCTGCAATTTTTAAGTATTTTTCTCCTAATTCTTTTACTGAATTGATGTCTGGATTGTCCAAGGCAATTGCCATATCAATAATTGCAAAATCTACCTGTTCCAATTCATGTGCTACATCGTAGATTATCTCTGGATAATCATAAGTCAAAGGTTCAGCTCCGTCTGTGTAGAGTCCTGTTTCATGTTCTTTGAAAAAGACACATTCAAATGCCTCTACCAATTGAACAATAATCTCTTTACCTTCAAAATCTACATTATTGGATGAAGAGATATCACATACTTTCAGAACAGGCATATTCATATACGGTCTAAGCAAGCTTGCAATCACAATTTGACTTGATTCTTGATAATGGTTAGCCCCATCAAAAACAACAATCCAAAAAGGCTTATCAACCATTTCGTGATTAATCTTTAATGCAAACTGTGCATTATTAAAAACTGCCTCTTCGTTATACTTAACGCCATTGTAATCATATGTGTTACCAATGGCATCTACTATATTCCAAAGCCTACCATACTCTGTTCCGCTCGGAATAACGTCATACTCTCTGATTATTTCCATTTTCTTTTCTAACATTTTTTCTCCTCAATTATTTTTTTAAATTAAGGGGAAGATAGACTTATCCCCAAAAGGGGATAAAAATTATCTCCCCTTTTGGGTTTAAAGTATTAAAACTTTAGACTATTTTAGACACTAAAATATCCTCTGAACTTAATCAGTGTTAAAAATTTAACAGTATTAAATTAGTGGATATTTAGTGTGAGTGTTTGTGAGTCTTATCGTATTCAACATGACCTATATGGTATAGGACTGCAAATATTGTAAAAAGAGTTATGGGAATCATCCCAATTAAATCTTGCATCATTTCTCCTTTCTTTCAATACTTCCAACTAGTAAAAGTATTATAGCAAACAAAAAAGTCATTGTCAATTTTAAATTATTGACATCAGTGCTTGTTGTAGAAACAAACATTATGTTTGCTATCAATCCAATTCCAGTTCCTTGGAAAACTCCGGAAGCAGTATTTGGCTTGATTTTATATTTTTTGCAAAATATAAAAATCTTTTTCGCAAATTTTCTAATCATTAACACTCCTTATTTTATTTTACTTATCTCTTCAATCCACTCTTTAAGAATGGATTCTTTTTCCATATTTAAAATTCCATCAACATCACCAATAAGCACAAAGAAATCTTCGGCTCTTGTTGTTGCTACATTTAATAATCGTGATGTTTCGGAATTTTTTCCACCACTATATGCAGCCGGCAATTCAGAATCTTTGGAATATGGCGAAAAAGTTATATCAAAAATGATAATTTCCTTTTCTTTTCCTTGAAATTTATGAATTGTGCCAGCTTGCAAATCTGCATCAGGATATTCTTTCTTAATGTCGGCAAGCTCTTTATTTATTAGCTCTGCTTGTTTTGCATAGGGAGTTATAATTCCTATACTCCTCCTGCCTCTTCTCAAAGCTATTTGAACTTGCTCTTTTATAAGATAGATGTTTCCCGGATTAACATAAGAGCTACCACTTGGTATCATTTTAGACGGACTTTTTTTAATAAACAGTGCTTTTTCTTGAGCAGTTTTTTTACCGCTCTTTAATTTTCCACCATAAAACATATCCGAAATCAACTTAGTAATTTCAGGATGATTTCTATAGTTTTTATCCAAAAACACTGCATCATCTTTTATCTCGCCATTAAAAATTTCTTCAATACCGAAGACATCAAAGATACTTCGCTTTAGCTCTTTTGTTTTTGCTATTGGAGAAAGTTGTCTAGGGTCTCCTACTACTATTAGCTGTTTTTGCAATGCTTTACTGACTGCTTCGTTTTGAGCAGTGGTTAATTGTTTATCCTCAACATAAGAAATATTGTGTTTCTTGTTGATTTTAAGCATTTGCGTTGCAGCAACAAGTAGAGGATAAATAGCCATAGAAGCCTCATCTATTATCACAACATCAAAATCAATATATTGAATATTGTGTCTTAGTGCAGCTCCCATAAGCGTACTTCCTACTAACTTTACTCCTTCCCAAATTGAGGACTTGTTGAGACTATTTTTTTTCTCTTCTAATTTTTTTAGTTCTTTTTGAACTTTATGAATAGAAGAATTAATCTCATTAAGCTCCTCTTTTTTATCTTTTAACTCTTGGATGTCAAAGCTGACCAAATTACGCTTATTATCCTCAAGCTTTACTATTTTTCCCATAGCCTCTTTTATATTTGCTTCAAGCTCTTTTATCTCCTCGTCTATTTTTTCTAATTTTTCAGACAAAAATAGATGTGCAATACTTCTGATAAAAGCGTTACTTCGTAGAGATTGTTTTTTAAGCTTGAGTGTCTTGGTTTTAGCTCTGAGAGATTTGAGATAAGCTTTTGCTTCGCTTATATCTTTTTCAAGATTTTTTAAGCGAATTGCCCTACTCTCAGCATCTTTTTCCAAGCTATATAAAATAGGCTCTATATCTCTTTTTCTGCCCAATAGCTCGTTTTTAGCCATTTCAATAATCTCTATCTCATCATTGATAAGATCAAGTTTTCTATTTAAAATGGCATTATCCGAGTAGTCAAGCAGATTCTCATTTTCTGTCTTGATGGATAAAATTACCTCTCCATCTTGCAAATTTAAGGCTTCAAAATCTATCTTTTCAAAGACATTTTCTATCGCCATATTTGTTGGAGAAGTTATTAGCACTTTTTTACCATTTTTTAGCTGCTCCTCCACTATTTTGGTAATAACTTTTGTCTTACCGGTGCCGGGAGGTCCAACAATGAAAAACGGATCTGTGATTATCTTATCCATCTTTAGTTTGTCTTTTAGAGCTACTAATAATGAAGCACTATTTTTAGAGAAAAAAGCATTGATTTTGGGCTCATCGGAGTTTAATCCGTAAATGCTTATTTGCTTACCGTTTTGTTCAATTTGAACAATTTGGTTTTCAATGCCTTCAGCATTTATAATATATTCTCCTTCCATCTTTAAATCAGTAAAGGCTTTATAACAATCATCCTCTTTGATAATTGTTAACCTTATAGCTTTTTCCTCTTTCTTCACCTGTTGCAACTCTGTTTCAATTGCATTATGAAGTCCCATTTGCTACTCCTTGTATTTTGTAGGAATAAATTTTAGGATCACATATTGATTTTGTATATCAATGGGGATGATATCCATTTCAGTTATCTCTTTTATGTTTGGAATTTCATTTTCAACCATAGTATATAAAGCATCTTTTCCTAACCTTAACAAGTCGAAAATCTCAAAGCCAATTGTAAAGCTGTATTTTTCAACCTCTTTGACTCTATCTAAACCTGTTTCTTCGGTAGAATATTCTTCCGTTTCAATGACCTCTAATGTAACGGTATTGGTACCATTTTCATCAAGGTCGAAGTCATAAAACGGATTATCTGATGCTTTAACTTTTTCAAGAGCTTCTTCTCTTGAATTAGCTTCTACTATGGCTATATATTCATTCCAAACTAATTCTCTTGCCTGAACCGGCACTCTAAATTTCTTCATTTTTTCATCTCCTATAATTTTTAATCATAAAAACTTCCCAAAAAGGAAGTTTTATTATCAAACTCCCTTTTTGGAGTAAACAC
>WFQD01000430.1 GCA_015487265.1 Sulfurimonas sp.
GATTTTAATTTTTTTTGTAGTTCCATCTTCGAGTGTGATACGCACTGTTCTGAGGTTTAATAAAAAACGACGCTTTGTTCTGTTTTTTGCATGAGAAACATTGTTCCCGCTCATAGGGCCTTTGCCACTAATAGCACATCTTCTTGCCATTTTGCTGTCCTTGAATATATTTATAAAGTTGCGAATTATAGCGCTAAAAAGCAAAACTACAACTTAAGGCTGTGAATTCTTCTAAATTCGTTTTATTTTATATTTCTTTTATTATTATCTGGTTAGAATATTTTAAACTTTAAGACGAATGAGGCTTATGTGATTACAAATGAGAAGATAAATAGCTTTATAGAGAAGATACCTCCTACCTCCAAAGTATTACAGGTGACACTTGCTTTGCTTGATAGTGGTGAACTTATCAAAGCTGCTCAAATAGCCAAAGAGGATTTAGCCTTGAGCAGTTACCTCAAAAGTCTTGTCAATAAACCTATTTATGGTTTTAAAAATCAAGTGGATGATATTTCTCAGATTTTTGGCATTTTAGGTGTTGCTAAGTCACAACAAGCAGTTTATAACTATATGATGTCACTACTCTCACCCAAAAAATGGTCTCTTTTTGCACTCAATCAATCCTCTTTCCATGATTTACAAGATACTTTAGCTGTGAATTGGCAAAAGATTTTACATCATTTACAAATCACCGATAAAGAGATTCAGAGTGCTATCACACTTTTACCTGCAAGCATTATAGTTGCTGAAGCTCTGTTCCATGAGAAAAAAGAGGATGTTGCACTGCTTCGAAGTGCAAGTGCGATTGACTTAAATACTGTGCTCCTGCGTTTATGCGAGCGGGATTTGTTTGATATTTGTGTCATGATTGCAAAAAAATGGGAAATGAATGAAAGCATTGGCATGATTGTGCAAGCGGCTTCTGGGAGTAAACCTGCAGAAGATGCACAGATTGATACTTTAGGAAAATGGATGCATCTTCTACTCTTTTTTACCCTTTCTCAGCCAAAGTTTATTCAGGCACAACTTAATGACTTTATTGATTTTCATATAGAGTATGTCGATACCATTTATGAAGAGTTTGCACAATTAATGGAGATTGCATGAGAGCAGTTGTTAAAAATGGCATAGGTATTTTTACACCGCAAGGTTTTTTAGATGGCAATAGTGCCAATAGTCTTTTAACCCTTGAGGATGTAGAAGCGACAACAAAAATTAATGCCGAGATGGTGCTTGTGTCTTTGAAAAAAGTGGTTTTTTTTAATCGAAATGGTTTAGATGCCTTCGTGAAGCTCTTTACAAAGGTACGCAATAAACAGCATATAACGGTAGGATTTTGCGATTATGATTATAAAAAATTTACCGCTATTAATAAATTTTACAAAAATGATTTGAATTTTTCGCTTTTTAAATCACAAGAGATTGCTGCTCTTTTTACTGCAACATATAAAAATAAAAATAAAAATGTCTTGCTTTTTAGTCATGATAAATCACAATCTGCTGCCATGGCGATTGAACTGCACGATAATGGACATAACCCTGTGATTGCACAAACGCTAGAGGAGTTTAAAGAAAAATCGAAAAACAAAGAGAGTTATGATGTGATTATTGAAGATACCTATTTGGGACAGATGGGGCAGAGTGTGGCAACACGTGTCACAGGAAATGCCATTATCTATACAGTTTCTTCCTTTTTAGATGCAGAGATAGGCAATACTTTTAATATCTCTTATCATAACAACTCTTTAAATGTGGGTTTTCGACTCTTTATTTTTGATGCCTATAAAGTCGTGAGTATGAATGTGCATGCACTCAATTTTTTCTCAAAGCTTGCATCTTCAGGTGCAGAGTACAATGCAACAATCTGTTTTGTAGGAATGACATTTGAAAAAATACCAGTGAGTTTTAAAGAGACACTCGAAGATTCAGGCATTATGTTTTTTGAACAAATGGATGATATTTTACAAAATAAAGAACTGCTCAAAGATTTGGGAGCAGGAAGTGCTTCTTCTGTTGCAAACAAAAGGGTCATCAATAAAGAAATAGTCACAGAGTTACCAAATTTTATAGAAGCAACAGTCAATACTATTGAGATGATGACAAATTCACAAGCGATTAAAAATGCTGCAAAAGTGGATCAAATTACGATTGCTGGAAAACTTGAAGATAAAATAGCGAGTTCCATCGGTTTTTATGGTGATATTGATGGCATGGTGATTTTAGTATTTCCTTTTGATATTGCAAAAAAAGCTTCCGAATTATTGATTGGTGAAGCGACAGAAGATACTGATTTGGTGCTTGATACCCTTGCGGAGCTTGTCAATATTGTCGGTGGAAAGATAAAATCTTTACTTTTTGAAGCAGAAATAAGTGTCAATATAACCCTTCCAAGAACTTACGATAATGTCAATTCTCTTTTAGATGTCGTGGGCGATAAAAAGGGTGTGCAAGTCGATTTGAGCTTTGATAATGACAAGTTCCTTTTCTTCTTAACAAGATAAAAGTATTTTTCGTTTATAATTTCAAGAAAATAAGGCTTTTAGAATGATGAAAGTAGCGCCGAGTATCCTCTCTGCAGATTTTGGAAACTTACAAAAAGATGTAGAAGAGATATGCAATGCCAATTGTGATTTGGTACATGTTGATGTTATGGATGGACATTTTGTACCCAACCTTACTATTGGACCTGTAGTTGTTTCAGCCGTTGCAAAGTGTGCTACAAAGCCTTTAGATATTCACCTCATGGTTGAAAATAATACCTTTTTTGTAGAACTTTTTGCTCCCTTGCAACCGGAATACATCTCGTTTCATATAGAAGAAGAGAAGCATCCACACCGTCTCATACAAAAAATTCGCTCACTTGGCATTAAGCCTGCAGTTGTGCTCAATCCGCATACACCACCCGAAGCTATTGAGTTTTTACTTCAAGATTTAGATATGGTACTTTTAATGAGTGTCAATCCTGGTTTTGGAGGACAAAGTTTTATAGAGAGTGTATTACCTAAAGCAGCTCGACTTGATGCAATGCGTCGAAAGCTCAATCCAACCTGTTTGATAGAAGTTGATGGGGGAGTGAGTGATGTTAATGTGCAAGCACTCAAAGATGTAGGTGTTGATGTTGTCGTTGCGGGAAGTTATGTTTTTAAACATGAAAACCGCCAAACTGCCATACAAAATTTGCAAATATGAGAACAAAAATATGTGGCATCACCTCTTATGAGGATGCGATGCTTGCAATAAATGCAGGGGCAGATGCTCTTGGGTTTGTTTTCTATGAAAAATCTCCTCGATATGTTACACAGCAACAAGCAAGAGATATTATAAAAATGCTACCTCCTTTTATTGAAAAAGTAGCTCTTTTTGTGAATGAAGATGCACAAACGATTGATAGTGTGTGTCAAAGTGTCGGCGCAACACTTGCACAACTCCATTTTGAAGCTTCTGCTGACTTATGTAAAAGTTTAAAAACACCACATATAAAAGTTATACGTGCACAATCTGCACAAGATATTGTACGCCATAGTGAGGAATATAGACTTGTTGATGCCTATTGTGAAGCTTATGGTGGGGCAGGCAAACGCATTAATATAGAGTGGTTTGAAGATGTTGATTGCTCTAAAATCATCTTAGCAGGAGGACTCAATGCACAGAATGTTGCCTCACTGAAAGCCTATGGCTTTTATGGTGTAGATGTCAGTAGTGGTGTTGAGGCAAGTTATGGTGTGAAAGATGCAACACAAGTAAAAAACTTTATTCGTAATGCTCGCTAAAAGTTTTCCTCTCAATAAAAAGAGTATAGCAAAACTTACTTCAAGAGGTTTGCCACTTGTAGAATTGAAAAATCAAATTGATCAAAGTATAGATTTTTTTTTAGAACTTACGTATGCACAAGGCTTACATATTGTACGTAAGCAGGGTCGTTACTATTTTAATACCAAGTTTTTAAAGCTTGATGAGGCAGAGTTTTGTATTGTCGATATTGAAGCTAACGGTTCCAAAATTGAGAAGCATCAGATTATAGAAATTGCTGCATTGAAGATAAAAAATGGAAAAGTTATAGATGCCTATGAGTCTTTAGTCTATACAAAAGAGATTAACCCCATCATTTCAGAACTTACAGGAATTACAGCAGAGATGACACAGGACTCACCTGATTTAAAAACAGTCATGATGGAGTTTAAACTCTTTTTGGGAGATGCTATTTTTGTAGCACATGATGTAAAATTTGATTATAATTTTACCTCTTTAAATATGCAAAAGGTAGGTTTAGAGCCACTACTCAACAGAAGCTTATGTTCCCTCGCTTTGGCAGAGCGAACAATAGTCTCTTATAAGTACTCTATTGCTTATCTTGATAAGACACTCCAACTAAATCCAAATGCAACACATCATAGAGCGATGAGTGATGTTGTTACAACATATGCACTTTTTTTGCTCTCTTTAAAAAATTGTAATGAAAATTTAAATAATGTAGAAGATTTGATTCGCTTCTCAAAAGAGGCAAAAAGGCTCAAACGGCCTAAATTTGACCCTTATTCTTCTGAGAATGCTCCTGGTTCAGTGAGTTTATCATAACGTGCTTGCATGCGTGTCTCTTCGCTCAATAAACGCAGACTTGCAATACTGCTAATACAGTATTCTTTGATGACTTCTGCTGCACGTTCTTTATCTCTATGTGCACCAATTAAAGGTTCATCAAGGACATCATCAATGAGTTTTAATTCAAGTAAATCACTACTTGTGATTTTAAGTGCATTGGTTGCAGTTTCTACTTTTTTAGGGTCATTCCATAAAATAGCAGCACAACCCTCAGGTGAGATAACACTAAAAATAGAGTAACGCATCATAGCAAATTTGTCAGCAACACCAATAGCTAAAGCACCACCAGAACCACCTTCACCAATAACAATAGAGATGGTAGGCACTTTGAGTTCTGCAAATTCAAGTAAGTTTCTTGCAATTGCTTCACTTTGGTTTCTCTCTTCAGCTCCAATTCCAGGGTAGGCACCCGGAGTATCTACAAGCATAACAATAGGAATATTGAATTTTTCAGCCAATTTTGCAGCACGCAAGGCTTTTCTATAGCCTTCAGGATGGGGCATACCAAAATTGCGTTTGAGTTTGTTTTTTGTGCCACGCCCTTTTTGTTCACCAATAACCATCACTTTTTCATCGCCAATATAACCCATATAGCAAAGAATAGCCGCATCATCATGGAAATGTCTATCTCCATGAATTTCGTATTTGTCATGCATAATGAGGTTTATATAATCAAGCGCATAGGGTCTGTCTAAATGACGTGCAAGCTGTAGTTTTTGAAAATCTGTCAGATTCCCATAAATTTTCCCGACCTCTTTGTCGAGATTTGCTTCGAGTTTTTTTACGGCACCTTCGTCATGGCGAACTTGTGCTGAAATAATATCTTCTTGAATAAATTTTATTTTGTATTCAAAGTCTAAGTAAGTTGCCAATGTAAATCCTTATCTCTTAGATTTTTTTGAAAATTATAACGCCGTTTGTACCACCAAAACCAAAGGAGTTACTCATAACATAATTGAGTTCGGCTTTTCTTGCACCCTCTGTAACATAATCGAGATCACAGTTTTCATCTGGAGTGGTGTAGTTGATTGTTGGAGGAATAACACCATCACGCATTGCCATTAAACAAGTAACCGCTTCAATACCACCAGCAGCACCTAAACAGTGTCCAAGTTGCCCTTTAATAGAACTCATTGGAGGACAGTTTTCTTTCTCACCCAAAAGGTTTTTCAGTGCGATTGTCTCATTTTTATCATTAATAGCAGTACTTGTACCATGTGCGTTTACATAGTCAAGTTTTGGCTCACCTGCCATTGTATAAGCTGCTTTCATTGCACGCAGTGGGCCATCTAAGCTTGGTGTTGTGATATGATTTGCATCACCACTTTCACCAAAACCTGCGACTTCTCCGTAGATTGTCGCACCACGAGCAACAGCTGCTTCATACTCTTCAAGTACAAGTGCTGCTGCCCCTTCACCCATAACAAAACCATCACGGTCTGCATCAAAAGGGCGAGAAGATGTTTTTGGGTCATCATTACGAGTCGAGAGTGCTTTCATCGCAGCAAATCCACCAATGCCAGCACCAGTAATAGCTGACTCCGCAGAGACAACTAACATTCTGTCTGCACCATTACACATAATTGTTTTTGTAGCATCACTAATAGCATGTGTTCCAGCTGCACAAGCCGTTACACTCGATACATTTGGACCTTTTGTTCCATGCTCAATTGAAACAAAACCACCAAGCATATTGACAAGTGCACCAGGAATAAAGAATGGAGAGATTCTGCGAGGACCGCGAGTTTCTATAATCACAGAATTTTTTTCTATAGATGGAAGTCCACCAATCCCAGAAGCAGCACTTACACCGAATCTTTCATAATCAATCTCAGCATCACCAAAGTTTGCATCTTCCATTGCTTCTTGTGCTGCTTTGAGACCTAAATGAATAAATCTATCTGCTTTTTTGACTTCTTTTGGAGGCATGACAGTTGCAGGGTCAAAGTTTTTTACTTCGCCGGCAATTTTTACACCATATTTTTCTGGATCAAAGATGGTAATAGTATCAATACCACATTCACCATCACAAATCGCTTTAAAAGCACTCTCTTTATCGTTTCCTACTGAGTTTATCATTCCTATACCGGTTACTACTACTC
>WFQD01000431.1 GCA_015487265.1 Sulfurimonas sp.
GGAGATGTGTATAAGAGACAGGTACTACAATAGGGTAAATAGATAGAAAAAGGAGACAGCATGGAAGTTTCAGCAGCAACAGGAAATAATGCAATTGGCTTAGAAGTACAAAAAAAAGCTCAAAATGTCCAAGCACAACAGGTTTTAAAAGTTCTTGAGGGTGCAGAAAAAATCGAAAAAGATGCAGATACTCAAGCAAGAACAGCACAAAAAACGGGTTTAGGAAACAGTTTAAATATTGCGGGATAATTTGCTATAATTATCCCCATGATTGAACTCGATAATAAAACCACACTCAAGGTACAGGAATCTTTTTTAAATAAGATAGCTCAATTCCTTACAAACAAAGATATAGAACTTCTCATCACCTCCGATGATGTAATGCAAAAAATCAATTTAACACATAGAAATATAAATAAAAGCACAGATGTTTTGAGCTTTCCTTATGAAGAGATGCCGATGTCTCCACTTGGCAGTATTGTCATCTCTTCTGAGTATGTACAAAAGGGAGCTAAAGAGTTCTTACATCAAGAGAGTGACGAACTTGCCCTCTTATTTATTCATGGACTTTTACATATTTTAGGGTATGATCATGAGGTAGATAATGGAGAGATGCGAGCAAAAGAGAAAGAGATTATAGAACACTTTTCTCTTCCAAGTAGTTTAATTATTAGAGCAGAAGGATAACAATGGATTTTATAATATTTATAGTAGCGATGGGTGCCTTAGTGTATGGTGCTGATTTTATCATTAAAGAATCAGAGAGAATTGCATTGCACTTTAATATCTCTCATTTTGTGATTGGTGCGACACTTATTGCGTTTGGAACGTCACTGCCTGAAATGGCAGCCTCGATGATGGCTTCAGCCCAAGGTAAAAGTGATATGGCAGTTGCAAATGTTGTAGGGAGTATTACCTTTAATATTACACTTGTTTTAGGAGTTGTCTTTTTTATAGCAAAACAGATGAACCCGGATCGAAATCTCTTTCAAAAAGATAGTGCTTGGGTCATTGTACCACTCGGGATTTTTCTTTTAATGATTCAAGATGGTGTAATTAGTCGTATTGATGGAGTTATTTTTCTTTTTATTATGGTTTCGTATTTACTCTTTTTATTTACAGATGCCAAAGAAGATTTAGAAGGAGAAATAGACACTTCCATTACAAAAGAGAAGTTTAATTGGCCAAAAACAGTTGCCTTTTTAAGTGTAGGATTTGTTTTAACCATAGGTGGTGCAGATTTTGTTATAGAAAGTGGTTCAAATATTGCTCGTGAATTTGGAGTGAGTGAGTGGCTTATAGGGCTTTTTCTTATCTCTTTTGGAACCTCTTTACCAGAACTTGTTGTTTCTATTGTTGCTGTAAAAAAAGGCAATGCTGATATGAGTATAGGTAATATTATAGGCTCAAATGTTGCAAATTTTTCAATGGTTTTAGGAGGCTCAGCACTTTTAAATCCACTCAAAGTGAATATAGCATCAGCAAATTTTGATATTTTAATTATGAGTGTTGCTTCAATTACCCTACTTTTTATTCTTGCAAATAAGATTTATAACAAAGCAGGTTCCATCTTTCTTTTAGCCATTTTAGCACTTTTTTTACAAAATGCTTTTGCTTAATTTTTGATATAATCAAGTTCTAAGAGCTTGTTATATATGTCTGAGACGATAGCGCCTGCTGCATGTCCCCCATGTCCTCCATGTTCTACCATAACGGTAACAATGTATTGTGGATTTTTATAGGGGCCATATGTTGTAAGCCAAGCATGTGAACGGCTATAGTAAGAGAGTTCATGCTCTTTTTTTCTTTTTTTAATATCTTGTTTAATCCCAACAACCTGAGCCGTTCCTGTTTTTCCCGCTAAAACAATTTTAGAGTGTAAATAGTGTGTTGCTGTACCATGTGGTGCATTACATACTTCGTACATTGCATTTTGAATAATCGGTAATTTTTGTAGTTCTTTTTGGGTTAAAACATTTTGAAGTTTTGGCTGATATGCCTGTGTGCCTTTTGCCTTTAAGAGGTGAGGTGTTGGTAATTTTCCCGTTGCCAAAAGAGCTGTTTCTTGGGCTATTTGTAAGGGTGTTACTAAAAAATCCCCCTGCCCTATAGACATATTGGCTGTTTCGCCTACACTCCATCGTTTTCCATATTTTTTCATCTTCCATGTACGTGATGGAACGACCCCAATA
>WFQD01000432.1 GCA_015487265.1 Sulfurimonas sp.
CCTTGGTGCATTTGCAAAACTTCTTTTTCTACCAAATTTTTTTTCTAAGCGCATTAAATATGCTAAAAAAACTTGTGCATTCATATTTGTTTTGAGAACAATAATTGAATTAAAAAAATCATCTTGGTCAAGATACCCAAAAGGAGGATTTTTTAAAATCAACGATGTCTCTAAAACTGTCACTCTCTTTTCTCTTTGAAGAGAGAAAAAAAGATGTTGTAATCTTCTTTTTACATCTCCAAGGTTTCCACCTACTCCAACAGTTGCAATATGTCGAAAAGATGTTGTCCTTTTTGTTTTGTATGGGAAACATTTACCTTTAAATATTGTTAATCGCTCACTTAAATGTCGTTTCACATACATAAAGGGCTCTTATGCTTTTTCTTGTGCTTGTCTTTGTGCTTCTTGAGAGGCTGCAATTTCGTTAAAAATTTGTATCATTCCCATCATTGCTAAATGATAACCAAATGGGCCAAAGCCTACAATTGATGATGTACAAACAGGTGCAATCATGTTTTCTTTACGAAAATCTTCACGTCTATGAATATTACTAATATGTACTTCAATAGCAGGGACACTCACAGCAGCAATCGCATCACGAATTGCAATTGAAGTATGTGTATATGCCGCAGCATTAATAATAATACCATGGGCTTCACCATAACACTCTTGAATTTTATCTACAATCTCACCTTCGAGGTTACTTTGAAAAAATTCTATTTCTAAGCTATTTTGTGTAGCAACTTCTTGCATTTGTGCATGGATTTGTTCTAGTTTCATAGGACCGTAAATATTTTGTTCACGAACACCTAACATATTTAAATTTGGACCTTGAATTACGACTATCTTCATCTTTACCCTTTAGTTTTCTTTTAAACATGAGTTCAATAGTAAACCACCTAAGAGCAGAGTAAATAAACGGCAATCTTGCAAAAAATATACTTCCAACTTAGCTAAGGCTAGGTTTTAAAGTATCTTTTTCACAATCTTACCATTTATTTACCCTACCTTATTGGCACTTTACTATTGAACTCATGTTTTTAAGCAGTTATTTTAGCGAAATAAAGCATAATATAGTTTAAATTTACCAAAAAGATTCACTATGCAGATTATTATCCCTCATTTTATCTATTTTAAAGATAGAATTAGCACAAACCTATCGATTGCGTTTGATAAAACTATAGAAAAGATTGCTCCTATAGAAGAGCTTGTAGCACTCTATCCTGATGCTCCCATCACAACACTCAAAGAAAATTCACTCCTTATGCCAGGGCTTATTAATGCTCATGTCCATATAGAATTTTCTGCAAACAAAACGCAGCTCAGTTATGGCGACTTTATGCACTGGCTCTACAGTGTCATAGAAAACCGTGAAGAGCTTATAGGTGGTTGTGATACAAACTGTATGCAAAAAGCTTGTGATAATATGCTCAGCAATGGCATCACAAGTTTTGGAGCAATTAGTTCTCATGGAATGGACTTAGATGCCTGTGCCAATGCAAAACAAAATGTTGTTTACTTCAATGAACTCATCGGTTCACAAGCCGTGATGGCAGATACTCTTTTTCAAGACTTTTTATCGCGTTTAGATGCAAGTAAAAGTATTCAAAGAGAAGGATTTTACCCTGCCGTTGCCATTCACTCACCCTACTCTGTTCACCCTATTCTCATCAAAAAAGCACTTGAAATTGTAAAAAACGAGAACTTAAAACTTACCGCTCATTTTATGGAGAGTATTGCGGAGAGAAACTGGCTTGATGAGAGTAGTGGTGACTTTACAAAATTTTTCAAAGACTTGCTTAAACAAGATAAAAATGTTTGCGATGCTGAGGAATTTTTGGAGCATTTCAATACACAAGAGACACTCCTTACCCATGTAACAAATGCAACAGAAAAAGAGTTAGAAACGATTAAAAAGCATAATCACACTATCATTCATTGCCCTATTTCTAACCGTCTTTTAGGCAACCCAACCCTCAACATCAAAGCCATTAATGATAAAAATATAAAGTGGATAGTCGCAACCGATGGGCTGAGTTCAAACTATAAACTTGACCTTTTTGAAGAGATGAAAATCTCTCTTTTTATGCATAGTAGCGCACCACTTTTAGAGTTTGCACAAGCCTTGATAGATGGAGTCACAATAAACGCAGCAGAGGCACTTGGACTGAACTCTGGCGAGATAAAAGAGGGAAAAAATGCCGATATGATTGTGCTTGACTTAGATGCAGCACCAACAAAAGAGTTAGCGATTCACCTCATCTTGCAACACTATAACATCTCTCAAGTTTATATCAACGGAAAATTAGAAAAAGAGGCTTAGCACACCTCTTTTTTTGCCATAAATTGCAATTCATCACAAGAAAAACCTGCCTCTTTACGCGCCTCAACATTAACCTTTTTTGCTCGTAAAAAGCCTTGAGGATAATACTTGTGTATAATCTCAAAATAAATATCTGGAGAGACTTTTTCTTTTTCACAAACATAACGAAACCAGACATCCCCTTTTCTGACATGTTCCACCTCTTCAGCTAAAATAATTTCTAAATTTTTGATTATTTTATCTCGCATTTGCGTTTGTGGCAATCTTTTGAGTTTATCTAAAATCATCGGTGTTGCATCAAGCCCATTAGCTTCTAAGTAACGCGGAACGACTGCCATGCGTTCAAGAAGTGTCTGTGTTCTTTGGCTTGCTTCAAAGAGGGCATTATGCACTGCCACATCTCCATAGCTTGCGTTTAACTCTTGTAAAAGTGCACTCAGCATTTGAAAATGACGTATCTCATCTGCTGCTACTGCTAACCAATCAGTATAATATTCTCGTGGCAAACCTTGAAATCTATATGCCCCATCGAGTGCTAAATCAATCGCTGAGTACTCAATGTGTGCTACAGCATGAATAAGATTGATTTGTCCTTCCCGTGTTGTAAGGTTCCTGCGTTTTGGAACATCTTGAGGTGGAATAATGGTGCAAATTTTAGCATAGGAAGGGGTGTGAAACTCTTTTGGACTATATTCACTTTCAAAACACAGTCTCCCCTCTTGAAATGCTTTATAAAAAGTTTCAAAGCTTCTTATTTTTTCTTCTGGATTTTGTATTTGTAAAATTAACTCTAACTCTTTATAATAATTCATACAAACATCATGCTATAATTGCGATAAAAAAGAGATAAATATGCAGATTAAACGCAAAGCTATGGGTCCTTACCAGACAAACTGTTACATAGTTACTGTGGATGAGAAAGACTTTATCATAGACCCCGGAGTTGATGCAACAGCTTGGGTGAAAGCAAATGTGACAAATCCTGTTGCAATTTTAAATACACATGGGCATTTTGATCATGTCTGGTCCAATGCGCAGCTGCAAAAAGATTTAGGCATCAAACTCTATACCCCAAAAGATGATACTTTTTTACTTGTTTCGAGTAACTGGATGCCGGACTTACCCCCTTCTGTTCCTGATGTAGAGATAGAAGGTGATGAGACACTTGATTTTGATGGCACTACAGTACAATTTCGTCATTTTCCAGGACACTGTCCGGGGTGTTCTACCATAGAGATAGGCGATGCTATGTTTAGTGGAGATTTCATCTTTGAACGCAGCATTGGGCGCACTGATTTTCCCTATTCCTCTCCCAATGATATGAAAAAATCACTGCAAAAGTTTAAACAACTCGATTATGATAAAACGATCTACCCCGGTCATGGGGGCACAACAACTATACAACAAGAACAAAAAAATTCTGATTACTGGATACAAAGCTTATGAGCCATTTTGATAACAGAGCCCAAAACTGGGACAAAGGAAACACACAAGTTGCAGGAGCAAAAGTAATTGCCGATGCTATTCGAGAAAAAATTCTTCTCAATGACACCATGGAGATTATTGATTTTGGAACAGGAACAGGGCTTTTGGGTTTTGATATTGCCACTTCTGTCAAACAAATTCATGGCGTTGATACTTCAAGTAAAATGCTTGAAAAACTTGAAGAAAAAAACAGTGAAGCTCTTACAATTATTCCCTATAAGCAAGATATTATCAAAGAGCCTTTAGAACAAAAATTTGATGGTTTAGTCTCCTCAATGACACTCCACCACATCGAAAATTTAAAAGAATTTTTTCAAACAATTTATACAACACTCAAAGAGAAAAGTTTTATTGCCATTGCTGATTTAGAGCGTGAAGATGGCAGCTTTCATTCAGACAATGCAGGTGTTTTTCATTATGGATTTGAAAAGGAAAGCCTCATCCAAATTGTAAAAGATACTGGATTTCAAAATGTAAGTTTTGAAAACATCAATACTATCAAAAAACCACACCGTGACTTTGGAGTCTTTTTGCTGACTGCTACAAAATAGCATTATCGTTTTTTGAAAATCAGCAGTGTTTTATCTTCTGTATCATAGAGCGAAAATGTTTGTTTGTCTATGAGTTTGAGTCCACTAAGTTTTTGAAAAATTTGTATTTTATGAAAATACTGCACGATGGTATCTTGATATTTTGTAAAGTTCCCATCTGCCTGTTTTTCAAAAAGTGTCAATTTTGTATGAAGTTCACCATTTTCAAAGTGTGCATCAACAGACAAAAATTCTTCTTCGCTATCGCTACTCATTGTACCCTCTGCAACATCTGAAAAACCATAGAGGGTATTAATATCGGCTATAAATACACCATTCTCATTGAGTCTCTCAGCAATAGCTTCAAGAAATTTCAAAAGATTAGCTTTATCTAAAAAATTTAAAACATCAAAAATACTCACAATCGCATCGTATTTCCCAGAGGCATCCATGATGTCAATGCACTCTGCATCTAAGTTCTGTGCTTTACATTCATCGACCATTACTTGACTCAAATCAATGCCCTTACACTTCACACCATCACTCTGCATACGCTGCATAAAACCACCATGACCACAGCCTACATCCAAAAGTGTTTTTACTTTGTACTCCTCTAATTCGGAGCGGTATAAATCATACAAGGCTTCTGTCGCTTCCTCAATTCCTAAGAGGTGTTCTGCTTTGGCATAGAGGTCTAAGTTTGTCATTGTTTTGTTATTGCTCTGTTTTGATGATTGTATTGATTTTTTCATAAATATCTAAAACTTCATCTTTTTTTGCAATATAGCTATTTTTGTTGGCAATAAGATAGGTTGAACTTGTCATAATGTCTTCAACAACTTCTAAACCATTTTGTTTCATAGTTGTGCCAGTTTCGACAATATCTACAATCATATCTGCAAGACCAATTAAAGGAGCAAGCTCAATTGAGCCATAAAGCTTAATGATTTCAACACTTACAGCACGCTCCTCAAAGTAGCGTTTTGTAATGTTTACCATTTTGGAAGCGACTTTGAGTTCTGGTTTTGTGAGGTCGAGTTTTTCACCCTTACGCATTCCAATAGCCACTTTACACACACCACGGCGTAAATCAAGTAAACGCACAACATCAAGCCCCTGCTCTTCTAAAGTATCAAGACCTACTACACCAATATCTGCTGCTTGATGGTACACATACGTTGCAACATCTTGGTTACGAACAAGTAAAAAACGAAAATTTGGTGTTTCCAAAATCAGTTTTCTATCATCAAACTGAAAACTATCACCAAAAATAGTTTCAAAAATTTCGAGTGTCTCTTTTGCGATACGACCTTTTGGGAGTGCAACTGTTAGCATAATTGAGCCTTTTTTATTATCTTTTTCATACCATCAAAAATGAGATTTTCATTTACAATGGCATTTTTAAATATCTTTTGTAATTCTATTGCATTGCCACCAGTCAGTACTATAGGCAAATTTTGTGATACTACTTCAGAGTATAGGGGTTTTAAAAATCCATAACTGATAGCATCTTGCGAATTTTTCGGCATTATATCTAAGTCTAGGTCAAAGTTAAATGAATAATCAAGTACAGGAGAAATATTTTTATAAGTTTCTTGCATTGCATCCACACCGGGGTAAATAAAACCACCTTCAAACTGCTTCTCCCTTACAATATCAACAGTGATTGCACTCCCTGCATCTACCACAACAGCACTTTTGAGAGCTTGTACTGCACAAATTCTATCAATGCCCATACTTTCATAGTACTGCGTTTTATCAACATATGCAGCAATATCAATCCAATTGTCCAGTTTTTCAAGCATCTTAGATACTTTTTGATTGACACTAGAGTAATAAATTTTTTCTGTAATAGTTGCAGGATTAAAAGAAGTCACGGATTTTTTATATGTGTCTCCTGCATCATATATATGATACGAACTGTTTCCCACATCACATAAAAGAAGTTTCACTGTATCTTCCAACCCACTTCTTTAAACGCAGCTTCTGCTTTTGAGCAAAGTGGCGCATCAATAAAGATTAACTTATGTGAAAATGTTTTTTCACTAAAGAAGACAAGTTTTTCAAATATTTCCTCAAATTTATGGACATCTTTCATTAAAATACGGCTTTTTTGACTCACCGCAAAAATTGCCCAAAATTTATTGTTCGTATCGGTTGCTGTATAAATTTTAATTTTGTTGCGAATGCCCAGCTCTTTTGGAGCGACCTCTTGCATTTTTTTATATATTTTTCCACGTTGTCTTAAAGAGTCTACGACGAATTGCATATTTATAATAAAGCCTTTTTGAAATTATACAACATATAAGCATAATTGTACTACTATCACGGCATCTAAACAGAGGGATAGACTTGGATTATTTTATACATTTTCATTTATTTGCAGCAATTGCTTGGATAGGTGGTTCTATTTTTATGTTTGTCCTTGGTGTGACACTCACCGATAAACAAAAACAAAAAGAGGTTTACCCGCATGTTGGTCCTATTTTTGGCTATTTTGAACTTGTCTCACTCATCATTTTACTCTTTACTGGTGTTTTAATGATTACAAATGATGGGCTTTATGACTTGATTTTCAGTGATGATACAAGTCGTGTGGTAGAACTTTTACGCAATAAACTTTGGTTGGTTTTATCACTTGTTATTGCAACGGCGATTCATTTTTTTGTTGCGTTTAGAACAAACAATAGAGAGAGAAGTAATATCGAAAATTTTATTTCTCGAGCTTCCTCTTTGTTTATCTTTTTTGTCAATCTTTTTGTTTTACACTATGCCATTATGATACGAAGTATCATTTCATAAAATCAGGATAGATTTTTTTAATAATAAAATAGATTTTACACCCTATACAAAAACCAAAGAGTATATCTAAAGAAGAACAGAGTAAATAAAGTGCAGCAACTATGAGAGAGAGTGGCAGTGAGTGCAGAAAGTATGTGCCTAAAAGCAGGAGCATAAAAAAAAGTCCAAAAAAACCAGCAAGTCTTTTTGCCCCTCCATCTATCAAAAAATCTTTTATATGAAAAATCTTTTTCACACTGCGACTTAAAAATGTCAAAGGAGATGGATACTGCTCAAAAAAGAGTTTAATAACAAAATCAAAAACTAAAAAAAGTATAACAGAAAGCATCTGTGTATAAAGAAACACAAGTACCAACAATGAGACAAAGAGTGCATTGATACGAAAAAGATTTTCATCAACCTGTTTAAAACTTAAAGGACATGAGGCATTGGACATATTAGTGCTCCTTTTGATTGCGTTGAATTGCTTCTTTTACAGATGCAAAGTCTTTATCTTTTGAAAAACATCTTCGTATACTACAGCTCAAATATTCATTGTCATCTATTGCTTTACTTAAAAGATAAGGGTAGTCTATATTTTGTAGATTCACTGCGTTTTTTTGCAGATTTGTTTTACTACTTTTGAGTGTCACAAAACCTAAGCTTTGCATGAGATAAGCACTTGCAGTTGAGGGAGCATCAATACCCTTTTTTTGCAGTCTCTCTTGAACCTGTTTAAGCGATGCCAAAGCTAATTTTTCATATGCAAATGAACCCTTTAAAGAGGCAAGTTTAATGATGTTTTGCAGCATTTGTCCAAAAGCTGAAGTATGATACTTGTCATTCATATTTGCTCTCACTCGCAATGTATCATCTGACAAATACCAAACACCTTTGTCATAAAACTTCTCTTTTGCACGTTGGAGTAAATACGCTGCAAAATGCAATTTATTGACATCATAATCCACTTCATACCCAGCAATTAACGCAGCTATAAAAAAGCTGTAATCTTCTAAATTTCCTTTTTGTTTTGCTTGCACTCCAATGAGTGTTTGATGATACAATTCGCCTTTATCAAACATCATTGCTTTGAGTGCTTCTAAATGTTTATCTGCTTCTAATTTATAGCGACTATCTATGAAAGAAGCTTTATAAAGTGCTGCAATCATCATCGCATTCCAAGCAGTATTGATTTTTTTATCGATAAATGGGTACTTTTTTGCTTGACGAATTTTTAATAAGGCATGACGAAAGTGTGCAAACCCCTTGGGTCTTTTGTCTGTATAAAAGTTTATATGTACTTTTGAGTGAAAATTACCCTCTGTAACAAATTCTAAGGTATCTTCTAATGATTCTTTGTAAGGGTTTTTTTCAAGTGCATCATGGATTTGTTTTTGTGTAAAAACAAAATACTCTCCCTCATGATGATTCTCTCCAGCATCACTTGCACTATAATAAAGATTATTGACTTCAAAACGCTTATGAAGCATAGCTATCGTTTCATCAACGACTTTTTTATAGAGTGGTTTTTTTGTTTTAAGATATGCTCTTGCATATAAAGGCAATAATTCTGCTTGATTATAAAGCATTTTCTCAAAATGGGCTATCTCCCATGCACTATCAGAAGCATACCGAAAGAAGCCACCTTCAATATGGTCATATAAACCTCGTAGTGCCATAACATCTAAAATAGCATAAGAGTCATTGAGAAGGAGCTTGTTGTGTTTTAAATACCCTAAATCCATCAGTAAAGAAATCTTTGCAGCTTCTGGAAACTGTTTTCCATAGCCAAAACCTGGGTTTTCTTGATTATAACTCTTTTGCATAGTCTCTACAAGGCTCTCAAGATTAATAGTAGAGTTATTTACTTTTGTATCTATACTTACCGTTTTCAATTGCTTGATTTTTTGTGCTATGGCTAAAGAATTATTTTGGTACATTTGTCCATATAAAGGAACTAAAGTATCTAAACCCTCAAGAGAAAATGCTTTGTGCGGTGGAAGATATGAAGCGATAAAGAAAGGTTCTTTATTTGTATCCACAAAAACATTCAGCGGCCAGCCAGCTGCATGGTGATAAATTTTTTTATATATTGCTTGATAATAGGCATCGACTTGCGGATACTCTTCTATATCCACTTTAACAGCAATAAAATATTTGTTGATTACATCAGCTATTTTTTGATTTGTAAAAGACTCTTCTGCCATCACATGACACCAATAGCAGGTAGAATACCCTAATGAGATATAAATGGGCTTATGCTCTTTTTTTGCCTTTTCAAATGCTTTTTCACCCCAAGGCATCCAATGGACAGGGTTAGTTTCATGTTGTTTTAAATAGGGAGAGGTTTCGTACTGGAGGTCATTTTTAACAACAGTCGCAAAAACTGATATACTTGTTAAGAAAAAAACAAAAATCAGTTTTTGCATCATGTTATTTCAAAAGTTTTATAAACTTGCGTAACAAACACTTAAACAAGCGTCAAGTGCTGCAAGCTCTTTCAAGGTTGTATCATTGACTGCATTATCTACTAAAATAACAGCAAGTGCTTCAGCATCTTTGTTTCTTGCAAGTGAAAAATCGGCGATATTAACACTATTTTTTGCTAAAGTAGATCCAATGCTGCCAATGACACCCGGTACGTCAGAGTTTTTAAATAAAACGATATTGCCTTTGAGTGCAAATTCAATCTCAAAACCATCAATAGTCACAACTCTTTGAACATTATCATCAAAGATAGTTCCAGAAATACTCGTTGTTCCTTCTGAAGTTGTGAGTTTAATAGTAATGAGATTTTTATACACAGCAGAATCTTTTAAAGCTTCTGTTTCAATCTTAATACCTTTTTCTTTTGCAACGAACTCTGCGTTTACATAGTTGATTGTGTCACCACTTGTTTCACGCATCGCACCTACAGCAACAAAAGTAGAAAGAGAATCCACATACTCTGCAATATCACCATGTCCACTTACTTTGATGCCTACAATTTGTGCTTTATTTACTTGTGAAGCTAAGAATCCTATTTTTTGTCCCATCTCTAAAAATGGTTTCACAAACGCAGGAATCTGAGACTCATCTATTGGTAAATTCATTGCATGAGGATAAGACATCCCTTTTGCTGCAGCAATTGCATTTGCAGCGGCTTGTGTTCCGATGTTGTATTGAGATTCATAAGTATTTGCCCCTAAGTGAGGAGAAACTACGATATTGTCTAAATCTAGTAGTTTATTATTGATGGCTGGCTCTTTTCCAAACACATCAATCCCAGCAAAACGAATTTTACCAGATTTGAGTCCATCATAGAGTGCATCTTCATTATATAAATCACCACGAGCACAGTTTACTAAAACAACACCATCTTTCATTTGTGCGATTTCTTCAGCACCAATGATGCCTATTGTCTCTTTATTTTTTGGTGTATGAATTGTAATCACATCACATGCTAAAATATCTGCAAAATCTTTTGTATATGTCATATCTAAATCAGTCACTTTTGATGGGTGAATGTATGGGTCATAAGCTACAATATCCATCTCAAACGCAGCCGCACGTTTTGCAACACGAGACCCAATGTTACCAAAACCAATAACACCAAGTTTTTTACCACTGAGTTCATGTCCATACCACTTCTCACGTTTCCAAATACGTTGATTTTTTAAATGATCATGAGAGTATGGAAACATACGCATACATGAGAGCATATGTGCCATTGTAAGCTCAACCGCTGCAATTGTATTGGCAGTTGGTACATTCATAACAATAATCCCTTGTTTTGAACATCCTGGTATATCTACATTATCCACACCAACACCAGCACGAACAACCGCTTTTAAATTTGTTGCATTTTCTAAAAACAAATCATCTACATCTGTAGAACTTCTCGTAATCGCTACATTTGCTTGTGGGAGAATCTCTTTTTTCAACTTATCTTTTGGCTCATCTGCTGCCATAATAAAGTTAATATTTTCATCATTTTCCAACATATCAAGACCAGCTTGATGGATATGGTCACAAACTACCACTGTATATTTTTGCATCTGTTATTCCTCTTTATACGGCTTCACAACAGCCGAAATTTGATAATTTTTTAGTACTTTTACAAGTTTATTTAATTTATTTACATCTTGTGAATAAATAAGTAATTCCATTTTATGCTTGTCTTGATTTAAATAATATTTTAAATGATACTGCTTGAGTTCTTCTTTTAAACAAAATATTTGATAAGGGTCTAAAACGGCAGCAGACAATCTATATGTAATGGTTTTAGTTATTTTTTCATCGAGGTCTATTTTTATATAGACTTCATTTACGGGAAATGAATAGCCCAATTTTTCAGTTTGAGAAAAATGGTCTAACCAAAGTTTTTCAGACTTTTTTTGTGTTATATTTGTATCTAAAACAAGTGGTTCAGAAACATCATGTTCCTTATACTCATTAATAGAGATTAAAAAAAAGATTAAAAAAGTGCTTACCCCTAGTGCTAAGAGAGGGGCAAACCACTTTATAATCTTTTGCATTTTAAAATATGCTTATTTTAATTTATCTTTAATCAAATCACCTAAAGAGTGTGATTCACTATCATTTATTTCTGCAAGCATTGCTTGGTTTTTGATGTAATCTAATTTTTTCACAGAGAGTCTAATTCTATCTCTTTTCGTATCAATCACAGCAATCGCAGCTTCTATTTCTTGTCCTGGCTCTAGCTCATCTTTTACAAGTGGTGCTAAATCTTCATCACGAATGAGTGCATCAACACCATCTTCAAGTGAAACAAACACACCAAAGTCTTTAATATCACGGATTGTACCATGCACAATTGAGTTGTTATTGTGTGTTGTTGCAAATTTATCAATAGGAGATTCTAAAAGTGTTTTTCTATTTAAAGAAATTTTTTGATCTTCAGAGTTGATTTTAGCAATTTTCACTTCAACTTCATCACCCGATTTTAACACATCTTTTGCTTTTGTGTTTTTCTCCCAAGAGATATCTTGATTATGTAAAAGACCCTCTACTCCATTTATACGAACAAAAGCACCAAAATCAGTTAATGATGTGACTGTTCCAGTGACAACATCACCTTCTCTATAGTTTTTCATAAATTCATCAAATGGTTTTGGTAAAAGTTTTTTAAGGGAAACACGAAGTTTATGTGTTTTAGAATTGATTTCTATTACTTCAACATCAATTTCTTGCCCAACTTCTAAATAATCAGCAGGATTTTTCACATTTTTGTTCCAGCTAATTTCTGAAATATGTAAGAAACCTTCTATGTCATTTCCTAAATCAACAAATACACCATATGCTTCAATATTTGAAACAGTTACAGTAATAGTATCGCCTTCATCTAGTTCTGATTCTACTTCAGCCCATGGGTCTGGAAGCACTGCTTTAATAGAAAGAGAAAGATGACGTTTATCTTTATCGTAAGAAATTGCTTTTACAGTGACAACATCGCCTTCTTTGTAAAGTTTTGAAGGATTTACTGGGCCTTTATAAGAGATTTCATTATAGTGAACAAGTCCATCAACACCACCTACATCAACAAACATTCCATAAGAAGTGATTTTTTTGATTGTTCCTTCAACGATAACATCTTCAGCCATCAATTGATCAATAATCTCTTTTTTCTTTTTTCGCTCTTCATTAAAAAGTTTACGACGAGAAAGAATAATTGAGTTTTCCGCTTCATCAATTTTCACTACTTGTGCTTTGATTTTACGACCAACAACATCATCACTCTCTTTAAACGCAGCGAGTGAACGTGGCATAAAGAAAGAAACATTATCAGCTTCTACAACATAACCACCACGGTTTTTCTTAACAATTACACCCTCTACAACTAAATCTTCAAAGTCATCTTTGTTTGCAGCTATAAAGTCAATAGTCTTTTGTTGTTCTAAAACTTTTTTATAAGAGATTTTTGGACGCTCATTGTAGTATCCAGTCACCATTACATTTATTTTATCACCAGTATTAAACTTGAGTTCACCATCTTCACCGCGAATCTCGTTTAAACTTAAAATACCTTCTAGCTTATCGCCAACACCAACTAATGCTCTGTCTTCATCCGCTTGAATTTCAACAACTTCACCCTCTACTATACGGCTTGTCTCTTGTTTCTTTTCACTAGCAGCAAACATCTCTGCAAAATTTTCTTCTTCTTCAAATGATTCGTTATCGAACGCCATTACCTATCCTCTTGTTACATAAAAATTGTCGTGATTATAGCGAAATAATCATTATTTTCTAATTAAAAGAGGATATATTTTACAATTTTTCAATTGCTTTGGTAACTTTTTCTATAATCCAGTCAGGTGTTGAAGCCCCAGCAGAG
>WFQD01000433.1 GCA_015487265.1 Sulfurimonas sp.
ATTTTGAATCCGCTATGTATACCGTTCCATCACTCTGGCATGCTAAATGCTTGATGGGATTATAATGACTGTTTACTTAAAGTAGTGTAAATGTGAGATAATATCTTTAAAGAAACACTTTTTTGTCGATGGTAGTTATATAAAAGTAATCTATTTTGGAGGTGTGTTATGAGAATCACATCAAGTATGTATTATGAAAACCTCTATGGTTCGAATAACAATAAATTAAATCAAAAATTATTTGATGTCAATAAACAAATAGCATCTGGATTGAAAATTCAGTATGCGAGTGATAATGTTTCGATATTTACACAAACAATGCTTCTCGATAATGAGATTACAACACTTGATCAAACAAAGAAAAGTACACAAAGCGGCTATAAAGTTGCAGATCAGTCAGATGTTGTTTTAAACGAATTTACAGATAATATGAATCGAATGAGAACTTTATTGATAAAGGCAGCTAATGGTACAAATGATAGCACCTCTCAAAATGCTATTGCCAAAGAGATGCGAGGGATAGAAACAAATTTAAAAAGTTTGGCAAATACTTCTATAAATGGGCAGTTTTTGTTTTCTGGTTCAGCAGTGAAAACAAAACCTATTGATAGTAATGGGGTATATCAAGGGAACAATGTTGCACGCAAGGCTTTTTCTGGTTCTAATAATCAATTACAGTATAATATTACAGGGGCTGATTTATTTTTAGGTGAAGAGAGTTTGGTAAAAAAAGAGATTACATCAAATGTAGCACAAAAAGCTAATATTGGGAGTACTCTAGATGTAAATACTACTATGGAAAATTTCATGGGAGTTACACCAAGTAATACACATTACTTTTATTTACGGGGTACAAAAAGTGATGGGAGTGCAATTAATAGTAAAATTACATTAAACAGCACAGATACAGTCAAAACACTTCTTGATGCAATTGGACAGCAGTATGGGAATACAGGAGCAGTGAATGTTGTCAATGTTGGTATGGATGGAAGTGGTAATATATTTGTTTCAGATAAATTATCTGGTTCGAGTAAATTAGATTTTCATTTAGTAGGTGCTTCTGATTTTTCTGGTACCGGAAAGGCGAATGTTACTTCAATAGATACTTTAGAAACAAATGGAGGTGTGACTGATTATGCAACAGCAAAAGCTGGATCAAAAGTCTATATTCGTGAATTTAATAAATCTTCCTATGTATCAGCTACAGGAGCACCAACAATTGAAGGATTGGTCTATGACAGAACAAATTTTAGTGTTTCAGGGAGTAAAGTAAGTTCTGATGTTTCACAAATAGTGAAAAGTGATAATAGTTTTGCTACACCATCGACAAAATTATTGGATGTGGCTTCTGGAACAACGCTCAATGCAAAACAGTTACTTTTTAAGGGTACAAACATCAATGGAACTGCCATGAGTGTCCAAATAGATTTAAAAACAACAGGCTCTACTTTCTCACTCGATGGAGGTACTACAAATTACAATATTTATAATGCTGAGACTCCTCGTGCTGCTGTCGATGCAGATAAAATGACATACCAGCAACTGATGAATGTTATAAATATGGCAACTACAAATAAGCTGCCTGCAACAACTTCTTCTGCAAGCGATTATGATAATGCTGTGAATCTTTCAGAAAATTCAGGAAAAACATATTTAAGCTACGATGGAAAACTCACTTTTAGTGATTTGCAAAATGGAACAACAAAAGCGACTATGGCCTTATATGATGCCAATAGTGGCGATTTTACAGCAGGAAATGCTTCTGTACTCACTTTTAACACAAATAATGCACTTACGGTCAAAGATGCAAAAACAGATTTTTTTGCATCAATTAACGATATGATTACAGCAGTTGAAGACCATAAAATAAATCCAGATGCAACAACTGGAAATGCTTCTCGAAGCATAGGGATTGAAAATGCAATTTCCCGTATGGATACCCTGCAAGATCATGTCTTTCGTACACAATCAACTGCTGGTGCACAGTCAAATACCTTATCAAAAGCTGTAGAGCGAACAGATATCTTAAATGTTACAACCAAATCATTACGTTCTTCAGTTGTCGATACCGATTTGGCAGAAGCTTCCTTGAAATTAACCCAACTTAATCTCAATTATCAATCAATGCTCTCAACAGTAGGAAAAGTTTCCAAATTAAGCTTAGTAAATTATTTGTAATAACATGATTTTTGCTATACTTCCTTTTATATTTTTTAGGGGTGTTATGTATTGAAAGAGACTTTTTTTATTGTATTATTTAGTATTATTATATATCTAGGAGTATCTACTCTTTTTAGTTCAAGCGGATTGATAGGAAGTTACGGTTCTGTGTTTGCAACATATAATCAATATTATTTTGGTTATATTTCTTTTGTTTATTTACTTGTTTTAATTGTCCCTCTTTTTCTTTTTTATAAAGATACACGAATAGATTTTAGAAAATCACAAATTATCATTGCATTGACTTTATTATTTTTCTCCTCACTATTATTTCAAGCTTTGTTAGTGACAAATACTTTTCGAGGTAAATTTGGTGCTGATTTTGTAGACTTCTTATCTCCTTATATTGGCTTATTTGGTTTATGGGTTTTTTGGTTTATGATCACACTTTTGGGCTCTTTAGTGATGCTAGATAAAAGTGTTTCTGAGCTTTATGATAGTGTGATGGGTGTGTTGCATAATAAATTGCAAAAACAAGAGAAAATAGTTGTACAAAAAACAAAAAAACCGAAAAAACAAAAAGAAGAGAAAAAAGATGTAGCTCCTGCTGTAGTAGATGAAATAGTGGAGCAAACAGAGAATGTGGCAGTTCAAGAGTATGAATCATTTCCTCAAGAGCAAGAGGATATTTTCATAGAAGAAGAGATAAAAGAAGAGCAAGAAGAAATAGACACACCAAGCTATTTGAGAAAAGAAACGCAAGAGAAAAAAACTATACTCGATATTGCTTCAGAAGTGAAAGAACATAAAAATACAGTAGTTGTAGAAGAACTTGAAGAAAATGCAAAACTACTAGAGAGTATAGAAAAAGGGAAAGTAGAAAAACCAAAAAATTTCAAACTTCCATCTGTAGATTTTTTACAAAAACCAAAAAAGGTGACAAAAAGTATTGATGAAAGTGAACTTGATGATAAAATACGCTACCTTATAGATAAACTTGCACATTTTAAAATAGATGGGGATGTCGTACGAACCTATGCAGGTCCTGTTGTTTCTACCTTTGAGTTTAAACCTGCAGCCAACGTAAAGGTAAGTAAAATTTTAGGCTTGCAAGATGACTTGGCGATGGCACTCTCAGCAGAGACTATTCGTATTCAAGCACCTATTCCTGGAAAAAATGTGGTAGGCATTGAGATTCCAAATGACAGTGTCGATACAATTTATCTTCGTGAGATTTTAGATGATAAGCTTTTTAAAGACTCCTCTTCACCACTTACGATGGCACTCGGAAAAGATATTGTAGGCAAGCCATTTGTAACTGACTTGAAAAAGTTACCACATTTACTCATCGCAGGAACAACAGGAAGTGGTAAAAGTGTGGGGATAAATGCAATGATACTTTCTCTTTTGTATAAAAATTCGCCTGACCAACTGCGTTTACTCATGATAGACCCTAAAATGCTTGAGTTTTCAACGTATAATGATATTCCTCATTTACTCACTCCAGTTATTACCAAACCAAAACAAGCCATAGCAGCGCTGAATAATATGGTAAACGAAATGGAACGCCGCTACGAACTGATGGCAGACGCAAGAACAAAAAACATTGAAAACTATAATGAAAAAATGAAAAAAGAAGCAGGAGAAGCATTTCCTTACATCGTTGTCATTATAGATGAGCTTGCAGATTTGATGATGACGAGTGGAAAAGATGTGGAGTACTCCATCGCACGGCTTGCACAAAAATCACGGGCATGTGGTATTCACCTTATTGTTGCGACACAACGCCCTTCTGTAGATGTTGTGACTGGGCTTATTAAAGCAAATCTTCCTTCACGTATTTCTTATAGAGTAGGGCAAAAGATAGACTCTAAGATTATTTTAGATCAAATGGGAGCAGAATCTTTACTTGGTAGAGGAGATATGCTCTTTACTCCTCCGGGGGCAACAGGACTTGTGCGTTTACATGCACCTTGGGCAACAGAAGAAGAAATAGAAGAGATAGTTGAATTTATAAAAGCACAAAGAGAACCAAATTACGATAAAAGCTTTTTAGTGGAAGAGAGTGAATCAAATAATAGTGCTAATGAGTCCTATGAAGAACTCGATGAACTTTATGAAGAAGCAAAAAATGTTGTTCTTACAGATAGAAAAACCTCTATCTCTTACCTTCAAAGAAAATTGCAAATAGGATATAACCGTTCGGCTCGAGTAATAGAACAGCTTGAACAAGAGGGTATTTTATCGGCTCCAAATGCAAAAGGAATACGAGAAATCCTCTAAATTTTTTTCTTATTGTTACTATATTAAACATAAAATTGAAAACTCTTTTAAAGATGTTTACTATAGTAACACTCTCTGAGAGAACTTTAAATTCTTTAGCTATAATACTGCAAATTAAAAATCAGGACATAACTATGGCATTTTTAGAAGATTATAAAGCACATGTTGCAGAGCGTGAGACACTTGGTGTTCCACCTTTACCTCTCTCAGCTGAACAAACAGCAGAATTAATAGAGCTTATGAAAGCAGATTGTACAGATGAATTGTTAGATTTATTGACAAACCGTGTAGCTCCTGGTGTGGATGATGCTGCTTATGTAAAAGCGGCATTTTTAAATGATGTAGCTGCTGAAAAAGTGAGTGTATCTTGTATTGCACCTCAAAAAGCAGTACAAATGCTTGGTATGATGCTCGGTGGTTATAATGTGAAACCGATGATTGATGCCCTCTCTTCATCGAATGAAGCAGTTGTCAATGAAGCTGTAGAAGCACTGAGTAAAACACTTTTAGTCTATGATGCATTTAACGATGTAGAAGAGTTACACAAAGCAGGAAACGCAGCAGCAATAAAAGTGATGACTTCTTGGGCAAACGCAGAGTGGTTTACTGCAAAAGATGCACTTGCAGAAGAAATTACAGTAACTGTATATAAAGTTCCTGGTGAAACAAACACAGATGACCTCTCTCCAGCATCAGAGGCATTTACACGTTCTGATATACCTTTACATGCAAATTCATTTTTAGTAAACAGAATGGATAACCCACTTGAAACTATGGCAGAACTCAAGAAAAAAGGATATCCTCTTGCTTATGTTGGTGATGTTGTTGGTACTGGATCTAGCCGTAAATCTGGTGTAAACTCTGTACAGTGGCATATGGGTGTAGATATCCCAGGTGTTCCAAATAAACGCACAGGTGGTGTTGTACTTGGTGGAATTATTGCACCAATTTTCTTTGCAACATGTGAAGATTCTGGAGCTCTTCCTTTAGAACTTGATGTTTCTAAAATGGAAACTTGTGATGTTGTCACTATTTACCCTTATAAAGGTGAAGCCCATAAAGATGGTGAGTGTATAGCGACTTTTAAACTTAACCCTAACACTATTACAGATGAAGTCCGTGCAGGTGGTCGTATTCCTCTTATTATTGGTCGTGGTTTAACTTCTAAGGCACGTGCATGCTTAGGTTTGGGTGCATCTGATACTTTTTTAACTGCCCAACAACCTGCAGACACCGGCAAAGGATTTACACTTGCACAAAAAATGGTAGGGAAAGCCTCTGGTCTTACTGGTGTACGTCCTGGAATGTATGTAGAACCTGAAATGAGCACAGTTGGATCTCAAGATACAACAGGACCAATGACACGTGATGAGATTAAAGAGCTTGCAGCACTTGGATTTAATGCTGATCTAGTTTTACAATCATTTTGTCATACAGCAGCTTACCCTAAACCATCAGATGTAAAAATGCACCACACTCTTCCAGATTTTATCTCAAATCGTTCAGGTGTTGCACTTCGTCCTGGTGATGGAGTCATTCACTCATGGTTAAACAGAATGGTACTTCCAGATACTGTTGGAACAGGGGCTGATAGTCATACACGTTTTCCTTTAGGTGTCTCTTTTCCTGGTGGGTCTGGTGTTGTTGCATTTGCTGCTGTAACGGGGTCTATGCCTCTTACTATGCCTGAGTCTGTTCTTGTACGATTTAGTGGTGAGATGCAACCTGGAATTACCCTTCGTGACCTTGTAAATGCTATTCCTTACCAAGCCATTCAAGATGGTCTTTTAACTGTTCCTAAAGCTGGAAAGAAAAACATTTTTGCTGGTCGTATTTTAGAGATTGAAGGCTTGCCAAATCTCAAAGCTGAGCAAGCATTTGAACTCTCTGATGCTTCTGCTGAGAGAAGTGCTGCTGCTTGTACAGTCCTTTTAGACACTGCACCAATAGAAGAGTACTTAAAATCAAATGTTGTGCTTTTAGAGTCTATGATAGCAGACGGCTATGAAGATAAACGCACACTCGCACGTCGTGTTGAAAAAATGAAAGAGTGGTTAGCAAACCCTTCATTGATGAAACCAGATGCTGATGCTGAGTATGCAGCGGTTATTAACATAGACCTTAACACTATCACAGAGCCAATCTTAGCATGTCCAAATGACCCAGATAATGTAAAACTTTTAAGTGAAGTTGCAGGCACTGAGTTGCATGAAGTATTCTTAGGTTCATGTATGACAAACATTGGTCACTATCGTGCAGCTGGTGAGGTTATGCGTGGTGAATCAGCAGTTGCTGTTGAGAAATTCTGGATTGTACCACCAACAAGAATGGATGAACAACAGCTGATTAATGAAGGCTATTATGATGTGTACAAAGCAATTGAAGCACATACAGAAGTACCAGGATGTTCTTTATGTATGGGAAATCAAGCTTCCGCTCGTGAAAATTCAACAGTATTTTCAACATCAACACGTAACTTTGATAACCGTTTAGGTAAGGGTACACAGGTGTATCTTGGTTCTGCCGAGCTTGCTGCTGTATGTGCAAAACTTGGTCGCATTCCAACTGTTGAAGAGTATATGAATATTGTTCCAAGTAAACTCGAAGGCAAAGAGAATGATGTTTATAAATATCTTAATTTTAATGAGATTAAAGATTATCACTTAGAAGAGCGAGCAATTGCACAAGAGAAATACGGAGTAACAATTAGACCAGTATAATTCTTACTTTAAAGTAACTTGTTTTATGATAGAATGGTGCTAAAGAAATAAGGATATATTATGTATGGAAATGATTTACTCATTGCGTTTACATTTATGGCAATTCTTTTTTTGCGCCAAATTGCTATTTTAAAACAGCCCAATAAAATTAACTATGCCCCTTTGATGGTGGGCATTGGGGCTATTAGCTCTGTTGTGCACTTTATCATCCATCCTGAACATACTAATGTTGTACTTCTTTTGAGAGAGTCCTTTTTCCCACTTTTAGTTTCTCTTTTGCTTTACCTTGTCCTCAATATTTTACATCAAACGCAACAATCTGAGAGTGCAAGAACACAAGATGAATTTTTAAAAGTTTTAGTACAAGAGATAAGTGGACTCAAAGAGTTTATGGGAGAACTTGAAAATCGAGTCGCTGCTTCACATAAGGAAGATTTAATTGTTCAAGAAAAAGTGCGTCAAAAATTTAAAGATGATATTAAAGCCTTAGACGAAATTAAATTGAATCAAGATAAATTTAGTCATAAATTTGATGAGATGGAAGTCTGGCATGAAAAGGTGTCAAAAGGTTTTAGTCACTTTACAGAGGTGCAACTCCCTGAACTTGATAATGTTGTACATAAACATATAGATATTTTACGAGTGGCAGAACAAGATCATTATAATCAACTCAAAACAACACTTAAAAATGCGGTAGAGAGTCGCTGTGAGATGTCTGAAGATATAGAAGAAGTGAAAATTAACATTGATAAAATGAAGAACATTTCTGATGAAATTGCAAAAAGCATCACAAAACATACATTAGAACAACTCTCAGGAGTAACGAAAGCTTTTGAAGGGCAAATAACTGCATTGCATACACATTCAGAAGGGGTGAAAACGGCACTTTTAGAGAGTGAAAGCACTTTGAGCACAATCCGTTCTAAAAGTGAACTTATAATGAAACAGATGGTACTCTCTTCTAAAAAGATGGATGCATTAGAAGCACAAACAACAGGGATGGATGGCATTTACAGTAGTTTGAAAGAGTTAGTATTGGATGTAGAGATGATAAAATCAGATTATATCAAATCACAAGCAGAACTGCATATGATTGCACGAGATATAGCGACATCTAAAGATGAAAAAATAAATATTATGAAAGAACAGATTGACTCTTTAGGAAAAAGTCTGAACAAAAAGATAGATGACTCTTTAGAAAAATTACATGAACATTATCATATAGCAGAAGAAGATATAAGCCAGAGTGTGCAAATGCTTTCAAAAAAAGCAAAGCTGAAGCAGGGGTATGAAAATTTCGAGCCTAAAAGCTAAGTTTTTTACTCTCAGGCGGATGAGTTTTGAAAACTTCTTTGAAGCCATTAGCACGTACTTCCCGTGCCTTACCACTTGCATAAGGCGATAAATAATAAGCTCTTTGGATACATTCATCCATGTCATAATTATTATCGTACATAAAAACAACATTTTTGTCGAGTTTATGAATTTGTGTGGAAATTGCTCGCGCATAGGCAATAATAGCTTTATGGTGTCGATCATATTTATGCCCCATCCCCATAAAAACAAATTTTCCACTGAGTCTAATATCGGAAATGTCAATATAGTTGCGTTTTTTATCATAGCGAGTGAGTTGATTTGAATTGTATTTATCTAAATCTGCATCAAACTCTTCCATAATAGGAGTAGGTTCTATATTTTCTCTGTTGTAAGTAAAAAGATAGCGAATTTCTATGAGTTTGCCTTTGAAATGTTGTTTGAGTCCTGCGTTTAATATATATGCTTTTGCATCTTCATTGAGTTCTACGATTTCATCATATTTATCAAAACCATCCTCTTGTAAAAATTTGCTCATTTTAAATCCCAAAGGAGAAGTTTCAGGGTTAAATAAAAAAATTGTTCCCGCGACACTTTTGCGCTTTTTTTTGAGCATTGTATTGACATCATCAACCGTAATTTTTTGTTCTTCACTCTCGTTTATATAAAGATAATGTTCTACTAGGTAGTCCATATCAAAATTTGTTTCATATTTACCAAATACTTGCATCTTACATCCTATAATTATTGTTGAAAGTATACTATAATTCTGCTCATGATTTATATAGCTTTTTTAGTTTTTACATTTTTCGTTTTATGGATAGCCTTTTACCAATGGCAATACTTTATGGTCTTTGCTCCAACTTATTATAGAAGTGATGATTTTGATACAAATGATTTTGAAATATTGAGTATAGTGAGTGATGATGGTGTAGAGTTAGAGGGAGTCATTTATGAACCATGGAATGCTACGCAAACACTGCTTGTATTTGGCGGTCGAAATCATGATAGTGTAGGGCTTATCAAAAAGCTTTCATTAGCCTATCCCAAAGTAACAATTGTGACTTTTAATTATCGTTCTTATGGCAAAAGTCAAGGGAAAGCAAATGAACAAAATCTTCTCAATGATAGTCTGAAGATTGCAGAACTGATACAAAAAAATTATGGTAATTTTTCAGTTTTAGGTTTTTCTTTAGGTGCCACTATTGCGACCTATGTAGCATCAAAACATCCAGTACAACGACTTTTTTTAATTGGAGTTTTTGATTCTTTAACTGCTGTTGTTAAACATAAAATAGGTTTTTATCTCAGACTACGCTATAAATTTGATACACTAAGCTATATGAAAAATGTTGCAGTTCCTACCTATATTTTTGCAAGTTTGAGCGATGAAGTTATCAATATAGAAAATACAAGAGCCATTAAACCTTTTGTAAAGTTTTTGACACATTATGAAGAGTTTGAAAATATAAGTCATAAAAAGTTACTGTTTGAAGAAAAAGTAGTGCAAAGAATTAACAGAGCACTCAATGAAGGGATATAAGTGCATATAGGACTTTTTATAAAACATTTTTTTAGTTTTTTTGTAGAACCTCTTGGTTTAGTGATGACACTTTTTGCATTAGGGCTCTTTTTTCTCTTTCGTGAAAAGATAAAACCAGCAAAGATATTTTTATCTTTAGCACTCTTGTTACTCACTCTTTTTTCTTACCCACCATTTGCAAATCTTTTAATTAAAGGTTTAGAAAATGAGTATCAAAAGTACAGTAGTAATGAAAAAGTAAGCTATATTCATGTTCTTGGGAGTGGACATAACACAGACCCTAAACAACCTCTCTCCTCACATTTAAATGCAGCTGCAACAAAACGTGTTTTAGAAGGGGTGTTGTTGTATAAAAAAATACCTCATGTAAAAATTATTTTTACAGGCTATGAAGGCAAAACTGACACTCCAACTGCACAGATGAATGCAAATTTAGCTTTGGCACTTGGTGTAAAAAAAGAGGATATGATTGTCAATGGAGCTCCAGAAGATACAAGGGATGAAGCACACTTTGCAAAAAGTATTGTGCATGATACACCTTTTATTTTAGTGACATCAGCAACTCATATGAAGCGAGCAATGACTCTTTTTCACCAGCAGGGCTTACACCCTCTACCTGCACCTACCGATTTTCATAGAAATAATAGAGACTCTCTTTTTCAGTCTCCTATTCCTGGTGCTTTATTGAAGTCAAAAATTGCCATGCATGAGTAC
>WFQD01000434.1 GCA_015487265.1 Sulfurimonas sp.
GTAGTTATGCTTGTAGTACATTTTTATTTTTACCTTATGTTCATTGGTTAAGCTACATGGAGTTTAAAATTTATTTGTACACTCAATTCTTTATGTAATCTACAACTTTACTCTCGCTTGTTACTTCTTTGATGAGTTGCACAACTTTTAAATGTTCTGGATGGGTGGCATACGTTTTGAGGTCTTCTTTTGTCTCAAATGTAGAGTATAAAGCTAAATCAAAAGCTCGCTCACTCCCATTAAAATCAACCCCTACTTCCATAGACAGCAAAACATCTATTTTTTCTTCTAAAGCCTCAAGTTTTTCAACTACATTTTCAATATTTGCTACTTTATTCTCTTCTTTAAACTGAAACATTACGATATGAACTATCATTTCACTCCCTTTTTGGTGTTATTTTACTATAATTGTTCTATGAAAAGAGTTATAAAAGAGCTTTATGGAGCGGGAATACTATTTTTTTACTTTTTTAAGTGGCCTTTTGCATTAGGATTTCCTTGGCTCTACACCCACGGACTCAATCAAAATATCATCTTAGATATTTTATGGTTTTATACTCTTTTACTAATTATAAAAGATTTTGTTCTTCTTTACAAACGAAGAAAACAAAACCTTAAATAAAGTATGTCCAAAAATACTCTCCAATGAGGACAATCAAAAAGATACCTACAAAATTTAAAATCACTCCATAACGGAGCATATCGGTTATTTTGACACTTCCACTACTCATGGCTATGGCATTTGATGGTGTTGCTATGGGGAGCATAAAGGCATAACTTGCACAAACTGTTGCTACCATCATAAAGAGTCTCACATCGATGCCCGATTGTACAGAAATGGCATAAATCACAGGAAGCATAATGGAAATCAGGGCAGTATTTGAAGTGATTTCTGTTGTAAAAGTGATAAGCGATGCCACAATGAGTAATAAAAAAATAGGTGGCAAATACGTAAAAGAAAGTAAGTGTGAAGCAATTTCATCAGCGAGTCCCGTAGCACTAAAAGCTTTGGCTATGGAAAACCCAGCACCAAACAAAAACATAATTTTAAAAGGCACTTTTTTGCTATCTTCTTCCCAATCCAAAATTTTAAAAGGTGGCAAAAAGAGTAAAAGTCCACTCCCGAGTAAAATCACAGGTTCACTCATCCCCAGTCCACTCCAATAAGGTTCTATCTTTGCATTTACCATAAGTATGGCAATGAGTCCTCCTAAAATGTATAAAACTCTTTTTTGTTCGTGCGTTAAAGCTTGGAGATGTTTTTCTCGCTCTATAGAGATCTTTTTTGTGCCAATACTGAGTAAAAAACTGACAAAAAACAGCATCAAAAAAACAAGTGGTGCGACCATCATCATCCACTCAAAAAAGGCAATAGGTTCTAAAGATTTATCACTCATAATTCCAAAAAGGATGAGGTTTGGTGGGGTTCCAATAGGTGTAAGTATCCCTCCAACACTTGCACCATAGGCGATGGCAAGTGCGAAACGCATTTTTAGTTTTTTATTTTGCGTTAAAAAAAGAGCGATGGGGATGAGTAGAAGTGTTGTCGTTGTGTTTGAGAGAATAGAGCTTAGAAGTCCTGAAGTCAAAGCTAAAGAGAAGATAATTCCTCGCGGGGTACTCGGAAATAAGGAGAGTACTTTATCGGCGATATAGTGATGTAAATCTGTTTTTTCAACAGCAATAGCAAGTAAAAAGCCCCCTAAAAAAAGATATATAATAGGATGTGCATAGTTTATGGTTGTGGCTTTTGTCGCTAAAATACCAAAAGAGGGAAACAATATAATAGGCAGCAAAGAGACAACTCCTAAAGGAAGCCCCTCATTTGTCCAAAGAGTGACTAAAAAAGCAATAGTGCCAATGAGCAAAGACTGTGTTTGTGTAAAAAGCATCAAAGCCAGTGCAAAAAAAGCCACTCCTAAAAAAGTAGCAAGTGCGAGTTTTTTATAGTGATTCATTGGGAAAGTAAATCCGCTAAAGAAGCTTGAGGATTTTTCCCCTCAAGCACAGCATATACCTCTTTTGCGATAGGCAAATACAAATCATTTGTTTTTGAAATTTCATGAATAGCATAGGCTGTCCCTATTCCCTCTGCGACCTCTCCTAAATCTTTTAAAATTGCTTCTTGTGACTTGCCATCAGCCAATCCAAGTCCCACACGAAAATTTCTACTCATTGTTGAAGAGGCTGTTAAGAACAAATCCCCAGCACCACCAAGCCCAGTAAAAGTCTCACTCTTAGCACCGTAAAAGAGTCCAAATCTCTGCATTTCCACTAAACCTCTCGAAATTAATGCAGCCGCTGCATTGTTTCCAAGTTCTAAGCCTGCACAAATTCCAGCAGCAATGGCAATCACATTTTTATAAGCTCCTGCCACTTCTGCCCCAATCACATCTGTAGAGGTATAAGCTTTTATAAAAGAAGGAAAAAGCCTTGCGAACTCTTGGCTCAAAACCTCATTACTCGCATTGACCACTAAAGCTGTTGGTAAAGATTTTTGCACCTCTGTAGCAAATGAGGGTCCTGAGAGAAAAGCGATTTTATCTTCTGGGACATGGTGTGCGTATATTTCATTTAAAAAACGGCCACTACTCGCTTCTATTCCCTTTGACACAACAAGTACTTTTTGATTTGTGTACGTAAAATTCTTTTCTAGCCATCCTGCAATTTGTTGTGCAGGAATGGCAATGACAAGGTACTCACACTCTAAAACTTCTTCTAAAGTTACAAAGTTTTTCAAATCTCGTGGTGTTCTTGAACTTATCAAAACATCATTTTTTTCACTCAAGGCAAAGGCTAACGCTAAGCCCCATTTACCAGCTCCAATTACCCCAATCGACATAGTGTCTCCTTCCTATAATTTTCTCAAATGCAAGTATATCTGCTTCATAACCAGTCACCACTAAAATATCCCCATCCACTAAAGCCTTATGTTTTGTTTGTGAGGAGTAAATAAACTCTTTACTCATATCTTCATGTATAATTGACAATACAATAATCCCATGATAGCGGCTCCAGTCAATATCGGCAGGGAACTCTCCATGAAATTTCTCTGCGTTTTGCACACTAATTTGTGCAATCTTTAAATCACTCTCTTCATATAAAATATTATGCAATACTTTTGTAGAAATGGGTCTATTTATCATATTTGCAATAATATCTGCTGTGGTTTTCACAATAGGAATCACCTTATTTGCCCCCGCCATTTCGAGTTTGTTGGCACTCTCTTTATCTTTGGCTAAAGAGACAATCGCTAAATGTTCAAAGCTTGCTCGCAAGGAAATTGTTAAAAAAATATTTGTCGCATCATCTTCAAGTGTACAAAAAGCAATCGTCTCCTCCGTATCCATCAATCTTTCTATCTCTTCCCACTCATCATCTAAATTAAAAGAGTTGATTGTTTTTCCCTTATAATCTTTATCTGATTTTTCTAAAGAAAAAAGATAGACTTGCTTATATTCTGCAACAATATTATCAATAATCTCCGTTGCATAGTTATTAAAACCAAAAACAAAAGCGGTTACATTTTTCATGCTTCACTCTTTTTATTGAGATGGGTCTCAAACTCTTTCAAAAACACTCTGTTCCCTATCATCAGAACATAATCCCCCTCTTCGAGTAGTGTGTCATCTAAAGGATTAAAATAAAATTGTTTATGTCTATTTTTATAAATACCAAGTAAAACTAATCGATAGCGTTGATTTTCAAGTTCACTCACTAAGGCATAATTCTCAAGTACCCTTTTAGAAATGGCTATTTCATGAATATTAATAGTAGAATTTTCACTTCTAAGCTCATGAATTGCTTCAAACGCAACAGGTTGTCCGACAAGTTCTTTGACAATCATACCAACAAGTTCTTGTGGATATATAATTTCATTGACACCAGCATATGTCAGTTTTTTACGATTAGATTCATTCATTAGTAAAGATAAAATATCTATATCTTTGTTAATGGAACGAACAGTTAAAGCGGTATAAACATTTTCTACATCATCTTCCATGAGGCACAAAACAGCCTGTACCTGTGTGTTAATATTAACATGCAACTTTTCGTAACTCTCTACACTTCCAGGGTTATAGTTCAGTGCAATAAAACCATCATTTTTCGCATTTTCAATCCGTTTTTCATTTTCATCTAAAATAATAAGATTTTTATGCTTTTCTCTTAAAGAAAATGCCACTTCACGAGCAACTTCCTGATAACCACAGAGAATATAAAACTTATTAATTTTAGAAATATTTTCTATTGTTTTGACCTCACGAATCTCATCAAGTTTTTCTGTAAATGCTGAAACAAAAAGTGAGGTAGTAAACGCAAGCACCGATATTCCAGCAATAATGACAAGCATAGCAACAAATCTTCCCTCGTCACTTAAAGGCACCATATCTCCATAACCTACTGTAGAAATTGTTACAATAGACCAATAAAAAGCTTCATACAAAGAATCAATAGGCGAGGCTGTATTGTTTGCTTCCATAACATAAATTAAAATAGAAGAGACAAAAACAACCATAGCAGCAAACATTGCAAGTGTAAAAAACTCAAACTTTTTTGTTGCTAAAACAGAAGCCATAGTTTGAAAACTTTGTGTGTAACGAAAGAGTTTAAAAACACGAAAAAGAATAAATATACGAAGTAAACGCAACTCATGGAAGAAAGGCAAAACAGCAAGTAAATCAATAATAGCACGAGGGGAAAATATATAGGCTAATTTAAAACGGACAATATTTCTCAAAGCCTTATGGAGTTTAAATTTTCGTCCAAGATAAGTATCGTATTCGTAGCGTTTTATAATAGCTTGAGAGATACTTCCATAGACCCAAAAACGCAAGAGGTACTCTATAAAAAATATAATGGAAATAACATAACTATTAAAAAAAACAAGATGAAAAGGAAGTTCATGTTTCACCTCCCGAATTAAAATGGCGATACTGACAAATATCAGTGTAATCATTACCGTATCAAAATATTTTTTGTACCGATTCTCACCATTTTCAAGTAAATTATAAAAAAAACGTTTCCTTTTTTGATAACCCTTAGAAGTTTGCACTGCATAAGCACTATCAACAATAAAACGTTTTACGAGGTTCATACTAACCTAGCTTTGCTTTGAGTATTTCATTCACAACTTGAGGGTTTGCACTCCCTTTACTTGCTTTCATCACCTGCCCTACAAAAAAGCCAAAAAGTTTCTCTTTTCCATTCTTGTACTGTGTTACTTTATCCTCATTTGCACTGATTATTTCATCACACATTGCTTCTAATGCTCCTGTATCAGTCATTTGTTTGAGACCTAAAGTATCAATAGCACTATCTACATCAATCTCATTTTCCATCAGATAATCAAGCACCTCTTTTGCCGCTTTTCCACTAATGGTTTGATCTTCAATGCGTTTGACTAAAAGTGCAAGTTTGTTTGCATCGACTGGAGAATTTGTTACATTGACATCCCCTTTAAAACGAGCTGGCAGCTCTACTGTAAGCCAAGTCGCTGCATTTTTTCCACTAATACCTGTTTGCATCATTGTTTCAAAAAAGTGGGCTGTCTCTATGGAAGCCGTAATAACATCTGCATTATATACACTTACCCCATACTCTTTGACAAAACGCTCTTTTTTTGCATCTGGAAGTTCTGGGATTTGTGAATATTTTTCAAACATTGCATCACTCACAACAGCTTTGAGTAAATCAGGTTCTGGAAAGTAACGGTAATCAGCCGCTTCTTCTTTACCTCGCATGGAACGTGTCTCTTGTTTGACTTGATCAAAAAGGCGTGTCTCTTGAAAAATTTCATCTTCATAAACACCATCTTCCCATGCTTCACTTTGACGAATCACTTCCACTTCTATCGCTTTTTCTATAAACTTAAAGGAGTTAATATTTTTTATCTCAACACGAGTATATAATTTTTCATCCCCTTTTGGACGAATAGAAACATTCACATCCACACGAAAAGATCCCTCTTGCATATTGGCATCCCCAATGTCTAAATAACGAATAATTGAGTGGAGTTTTTTCAAGTATAGCACAGCTTCTTCTGCACTACGCATATCGGGTTGTGTTACAATCTCAAGCAGTGGTGTTCCTGCACGATTTAAATCTACTTTTGAAATCTCACCATCATGAATATTTTTTCCTGCATCTGCTTCAATATGTGCAAAACCAACACGAATCGTCTTTTTTGTTCCATCTGCTAAGTCAATATCTAACGTACCATTTTGAATAATAGGTGTATAAAACTGTGTAATCTGGTAAGCTGTTGGGCTATCAGGGTAAAAGTATGACTTTCTATCAAAGTAAGAAGTACGGTTAATTGTAGCCCCAAGAGCACTCCCAAGCATCACTGCTTTTTGAAGAACCTCTTGATTAAGAACGGGTAAAGCTCCAGGAAGAGCTAAACAAGTAGGACAGGTATTGACATTTTGTTTATGATTGAAACTCGTAGGACACGAGCAAAAAAGTTTTGTTTTTGTGTTTAATTGGACATGGACTTCAAGAC
>WFQD01000435.1 GCA_015487265.1 Sulfurimonas sp.
GATCTGATCTAAAGGTAAGAGAATATCTGTTGATTTTAGAGGCATATAACTAAGTTCGGAAATCTTCAAAATATTTTGTTTATAGCCTAAAACAGCATCCTCAATATCTCGCTCCAGTGCAATAATATAAATCGCTTCATCCCCTAAGTCTACCTTGGAGTATTGCCCAGCTTTATAAAGCCTCTCTTTGGCATCGTAGAGCTTTTTCCTCACAAGTAACATCTTTTTTTTATAAACACTCTCTTGTAATAGTTTCAGTGCATCTGCATATTTTTCTAAAATCTGTTCATAAAGCTGTTGCTCTTGAAGACATTGTTCTTCCTCTTTAGCTTGTGTAGAGCGCTGTGCAGCAAGAATCTCTTTTTGTGTCGCTCCAAAACTGTAAAGATTATAGTTCATCTGCAATGCTGCTGAACTTTGATAACGGGTTCCGTTTGAGATCGTAATACCACCGACCGATTCACTCCCAAGCGGTATACCATCCAAAGATTGTGTATACTCTGTATTATAAACCATATTGAAAACAGGATAATACCCCGATTGTGCTTTCTCAACAGCAGTTTCCTCTATGGAACGATCGAGCTGTTTCATCTTTAAGCTCAAAGCATTTTTAGAGGCGTGCTTGAAGATATCTTCAAGACTTACTTCTTTTGAAAAAAGGGAGCTTGCAAAAAACAGCAATATAATAAAAACTATTTTCATTAAAATCCTAAACCATTTACAGAAATATTTCCACTTCTATGTAACTCTTCACAAACATTACAGTCCCAACACTCAAACTTACAGTTTTTTGTAAACTTTGTCCATGCCTCTATCTTCTTTTTATCATACTCTAAAGATTGCATATAGTCATAGAATGGTTGAAACACTACGGTCTCATTTTCTGCGTATCGCTTTATTATATCCATTGACTGCTTCATCAACTCAAAATCATTTCTGCCATGCAACTTAAATATTTGTATAAATTCCAATAGCTCATCTATATCTTTTTTTTCTACCGGTATATTAGCATTTTGAAGATTATACCAAGGTATTTGATTTTGCCATGAAGGGCAAGTTGATGCCCCTATAGCAGTATTAAAATAGGGTACTGCACACTCTTTTGATGAGGAGCAGTTATAGTGATAATGCTCATCCATAGCGGGGCAAAGTCCTTTACACCACTCGTTTGCTAAAATTACCATCGGAACTTTATATCTCTCATACGCTTTTTTCAATCGTATTAAATTATCTCTATCTCTAAGATTATATCTATCGATATTTATCGCATCAAACCCTACCTTTGCATAATCAACATACTCTTGAGGCTTGGAGACTTTTCGTAAAATAGTGTTCTTGATTGTCATGTGAGGAAACTCTTTTTTGAGTCTGCCATGTAGCATCCAACTATAATGAGGAATCGTTACAGAACGGAGACCCCGCTTATACAGAGGGTATAGGTTCTTGATAAAAAGATCCAAATTTTCAGATGACGGATCCACTAGTGTATTGTTAAATGTTGCAGATACTTTAATACCAAATTTTTTTTGTATCTGCATCATTGCATCAAAAATTCTTTTATTTTGAGCATCAACTCCTTCATGTGAGTGTTGTGCCATATTGGCACCACCCATGGCATCGTTTAAAAACGGTTCCATATTGTATGTAAAGTATATGTCATAAAGATAGTCATGATACTTCTGCAAAAATGGAATGAACTCTTTATAAAAGAACTTTCTGTCCATTTGCGTATAAAAAGGCAGAGAAAAAACTCTCTTACTCATGCCAAGCACTCGATACGATATTCATAAGATCAGGGTTGTTCTGAATGTCATTGTTGCTGATATGATCCATTCCATTTTCAACTCCATAGGCATTGATCTGTTGAATGATGAGATTGATATCATCGTTTGTGACATACAGACCGTTATTAAGTTCTACTTTTTCTATCTGTCCTCTGGTATCATCTGCATCTTTGACTCTAATGAGATCGTCACTGCCATACTGAATAAAGAGATCATCATGTTTCATAGTAAAAGTGATATCGTTTTGTGTAATGCCCTCTGCAAACTTTATGGTATCTACATCACTGCTTCCTTTTTTAGACCACTCATCAATAGTGTCATGTCCATCACCTTTGTTAAATATATAAGTATCACTTCCATAGTAACCCTCAAGATAGTCTTTTCCTGTACCACCTACTAGAGTATCGTCTCCTTTATCACCATAGAGTCTGTCTCTACCGCTGCCACCGCTTAGGAAGTCATC
>WFQD01000436.1 GCA_015487265.1 Sulfurimonas sp.
ACATATATCCCTGAAACAAAAAAATCAAATTATGATCTAAAAGAAAAATTTGAATTGGATGATGATTTTATTGAAAATAAAATTGGTGTTAAATATCATGCATTGAAAGATGAAGGTTTTAAATCTTCAGATATGTGTGTGAAAGCATTTGAAAATTTACAAAAAATCTCTGATATAAATATTGAGGAACTAGAGTGTTGCATAGTAATTACTCAAAACCCTGACTTTAACATACCTCATACTTCAGCCATTGTTCATGGTAAACTTGATTTACCTTCCAATTGTGCAGCCTTTGACATCTCTTTGGGATGTTCTGGTTTTGTCTATGGACTTTCCAATATCATTGCATTTATGAAAAGCAATGGTATGAAAAAAGGACTTCTTTTTACTTCAGATCAATATAGTGATATTCTTAATCAAGAAGACAAAAACACAGCCTTACTCTTTGGTGATGCAGCAACCGTTACACTTATTAGCGAAGATGCTCTATTGATTCCTGTTGACTTTAGTTTTGGTACAAATGGAAGAGACTATAAAGAACTGATTTGTGAAGATAAGCTTTATATGAATGGGCGAGCTGTCTTTAGTTTTACAGCTACAACGGCGCCTAAACATATCAAAGCGCTGTTGAAAAAAAATGTTCTGGAAGATGAAGACATTCAGAAGTACTATCTACATCAGGGAAGTAAGTATATTGTTGACACCATTAGAAAACGTCTCAAAGTAGATGAAAATAAAGTGCCTTTTGATATGGCAGAATATGGTAATACCCTCTCCTCATCTATTCCCATTATGTTGGCTAAAGAGATGAATAGTTTACCAAAAGGTAAAATAGTACTAAGTGCATTTGGTGTGGGCCTTTCATGGGCTTCAGCTATAATTGAAAAAATAAAATAAGGATATGAAAATGACAGTAACAACAGAAGAGATTAGAAACATCGTCGAAGAAGCAGAGACAATGGTAGAAATGGATACATTAGTAAACGATGTTCCACTGACAGATCAAGATGTAGATTCACTTGACATGGCAAATATCTTATTATTAATCGAAGAGAAGTATGATATTAAGATTCCTGATGAAGACATGAGTCAAATACAAAGTATTGATGACATTGTCACATATATTTCAGCTAAGTAGTTCTGAATATATGACTAATGAATATATTCCTTTTGAAAAGCCTTTATCTTGGCAGGAGTTAGATAGTTATATTAGCACTATAGGTATCGACTATATTTTTTCTTCAGAACTTACCCCAAAGCGAATATACAAAGGTATGTCAGATGGGCGTTTTTCTGAAGTAGATACAATCTGTTTCATAGATAGAGAACCAACAGATGCTATTATTAAGAGTTTATCTGGGGCTTTAGTCATTACAACAAAAGAGCTACATCAATATTTTTCTAATGTAGAAGCTATTTATGCCGAAGATCCTCGAGCTCTTTTTATAAAACTAATTGATCTTTTTGAACAAAAGAAAATCTGCTCTCCCTTTACATCACAAATAAAGATACAAGTGCCAACAATTGACCATTTAGCTATTATAGATGACAGAGCGATACTTGAAGATGGAGTAAGTGTTGGAAAAGGGAGTGTGATATCAGCAGGAACTATTTTGAAAAGAGGAACTGTTATAGGAGAAAATTGTATCATCAGAGAAAACTGTACGATTGGCTGTAATGGTATAGCTTTATATAAGACTTCTAATGATGAGATATTGCGATTTCCTCACCTTGCGGGTGTAAATATTGGTAATAACGTTGAAATTGGGGCTGGTACAGTTATTGTACGAGGGACACTGGCTAATTCGATTATCGAGGATGACACAGTTATAGGAAACCTATGTAATATCGGACACGGTGTAAAAATTGGAAAAAAGGTTTGGATGTCAGTGGGATCATTGATAGGTGGTAATTGTACTATTGGTAATAACACGACAATAGGTTTAGGTGTTAAACTTAGGGACAATCTCAAGATAGGTGAAAATGTTTCCATCGGGATGGGCAGTGTTGTAACAAAGAATTTACCTTCTGAAGTTTCAGTATTTGGCAATCCAGCTCACAAGTTGCGTAATTTGACAACCGGTCCTAAGAGATAAATTTATATATGCAAACACTAAAAGAACAAGGAATAAAAGCACTTGTATGGGATTTTTTAGGAAAAATTTCGACACATGGTATGAGCTTTATAATTTCAATAGTTCTCACCAGGCTCCTGGAACCTTCTGATTTCGGGCTTATTGCTATTATTATGGTTGTTGTAGGTGTGGCATCAATATTTACTGATTTGGGGCTGGGCTCTGCACTTATACAAAGAAAATATATATTGCCCATTTACTATTCTTCAGTTTTTTATCTTAATGTTTTTTTTGGATTTATGTTAACTATTCTTATTTACTTTTTAGCTTCATGGATAAGTAAATTTTATGACAATGAGAGTTTGTTACCATTGTTACAAACTATGTCACTTTTATTCATTATTAATGCTTTTTCCAGTGTGCAGAGTACAAAACTTCGTAAAGAATTGAATTATGCATTGTTGACAAAGATTAGTTTAGGAGCATCTGCTATAAGCGGTGTGGTAGGGATTATCCTAGCATATTTGGAGTTTGGAGTTTGGAGTTTAGTAGCGCAATCAATAACCGCTGGACTTATTTATAATATTTTAATTTGGATTTTTGGAAGATGGCGACCAAGTGCAGGTTTCTCGTTTAAGGCATTAGAAAGATTATGGTCTTTTGGTTTTCGTATGTTCTTAGTTGGTTTCCTTGATGTTGTTTATACTCGTGCTGATTATTTGATTGTCGGTAAACTATTTCCTATTGCAACTTTAGGATTTTATCAGCGTGCAAAATCATTAAATATGATTCTTATAGAATATTCATCAGGGAGTTTGATGTCTGTTCTGTTTCCTGTACTGAGTGCGGTTCAAAATGATCTTTTTCGATTTCAAAAGATTGTCTTGAAAAGTTATGGAATAATTAACTTTGTTGTTTTTCTTCTTTTTGGTAGTTTATTTCTTGTTTCAGAGGAACTAATAGTAATACTGTTTTCAAATAAATGGTTGCCATCTGTTGAATATTTTCAAATACTCGTATTAAGTGGGTTTGCCTACCCTATTAATGCACTTTTAGTTAATGTTCTTAGCAGTCGTGGTAATTCAAGAGCATTCCTTAAAATGGCAATTTATAAAAAAAGTATCGCTTTTCTAAATCTTGGGGTGGTTTTTCTTTTTGGAATAAAAGGATTTTTATATGGACTTGTCATTGTAGCTATCATAAATACAAGTATAACAATTTTTATGGCATCGGAAGAAGGGAAAATATCGAAATATAAATTGTATAAACCAATCTTTGTTCAGGGAATAATAGCAGTAATGGCAGTTTTTATTACATCGGTTTTTATACATAATTTTGTAAGTTCGGATATAATTATGTTAGTTGTGAAGTTAGTCTTATTCTCAAGTACTTATATTTTTGCAAATTATTTGTTTAAAACATTGTCATTTCAATATTTTCTTGAAGAAATAATTCCATTACTAAAAAATGTACGAAATAAAATGGTTAGAAGGTAAATTATATGTCTTTTTTTAGAAAAAAAACAAAAGTTTTTTGTATCGGTCAAAATAAAACTGGTACAACAACAGTGGAAGCTGTATTAAAATCATTAGGATATAAAATGGGAAATCAAGCAAAAGCTGAAAGTTTGATTTATGAATGGTCCAAGCGTGATTTTAAAAATATCATTAAATTATGTAAAACTGCTGATGCTTTTCAGGATATTCCTTTTAGTAATGATTTTACTTTTGTAGCATTAGATTGTGCTTTCCCCGGATCTAAGTTTATTTTAACTATCCGAAATGATAAAGATGAATGGTTTGAGTCATTAACACGTTTTCATACTAAGATAGTCGGGAAAGATAGATTGCCAACTGCAGATGATTTAAAAGAATTTAATTACAGATATAAAGGATTCCTTTGGGACGCCCAAACGTTAAAATATGGTATTGATGAAAGAACACTTTATGATTATAATATTTATACAAATTATTATGAGAATTACAATAAGAGAATTCATGAATATTTTAAATATAAGATGGAAAATCTTTTGGTCCTTAATTTGTCGGATAAAGATGCAATGGAAAAGTTATACACATTTTTAGGTATTAAGTATAATGGTCAGAAATTACCTCACTTAAATAAATCAAAGTGAAAATGAGTAAATGATTAATAAAACAGAGCAAAATATTATGCAAAATTGGAAAGATGAAAATGATAAAGTGTTAGTAAGCATATGCTGTGTAACTTACAACCATGAGTCATATATTTCGAGTGCTTTAGACGGCTTTTTAATGCAAGAGACAACATTTCCTTTTGAAATTTTGATTCGTGATGACTGCTCAACAGATAATACTGCTGAGATTATTCAAAAATATGTAAAAAAATATCCAGCTATTATTAAGCCTATTTTTGAAAAAGAAAATCAATTTTCAAAGGGTATACGACCTATGCCGATTTTGTATAAAAAGGCAGTTGGACGTTATGTGGCTCTTTGTGAAGGTGATGATTACTGGACAGATCCATTAAAACTTCAAAAACAAATTAATCTTTTGACTAAATATCCCGAATCAAGTATGTCTATAGCATATACTGATGTTTATAAAAATGAAAACAATACTTTAATCTATCAAGATACCTTTACCGGAAATGGTAAAACTTTACAATACTTTGAAGATATAGTCACAAAGTATTTTCATACATCTACATATGTTCTTGAAACGCAACGAATTCTAAAAATCTTAGATTATTGTGAAGCAAATGGCGTTACATTTTCAGATACAGTTTTAAGGTATTTACTTATTGTAGATGGTCCTTTTGTTCTGTTGCCAGAAGTTGTTTCTGTATATAGAATAACTGGTCATGGAATTTGGACTCGATTAAATCTTAGTGAGAAATTTCAGATGAGCCTAATTATGCATAAAGGGTTGTTTAAGCTACTCAGTGGAAAATACAAAAAGCATCAAGCTTATTTGATTTATTATACATATAGAAATGAGATTATTAACTTATTTAAGCGAGCAAAATATATTGATGCTTTTTTACTTATGCCAAAACTCTTATATTCTTTTATTATATTTAAAATACCAGTAAAGCTAATTGATAAAATATTTTAAGAGGAGAAATACAATATTATGAAAATAGTTAATGAATATACAAGAACTATATTAAAAGAAGAAATTACTTTTGCAAATAAGATGTCCCTGATTTTATATTTTATGCGAGTTAAAGTTATGTTTTATAGACTTAGAAAAAGATATAAGCTTAAACGGACTCAAAAGTATAATGTACTAGGAGCAGTTACTGACTTAAAGCTTCAAATTCATGAAGTTTTTCATCTTGCAAATAGAACAAATTCCATGAATAAGCCTTTTGTGTTAAGTAAATTGAATAAACCATTGACAATGCTTGAAGGAGTGTCCCCTGATCTGCATATATATATAATAAACGAGTGCATGGTATTTTCTCAGACATCGTCTTTAGGTGATGGTGACAATATTTACAACCATGTATTATATAATTTGGAACCAAGGTATGATTTTAAACATCAGTTAGTACAAAGTATTGATAGCTTTGTTAATAAAAAAGTCATATTGTATATAAATAATTATATTCGCTATGATTCAGAAAATATATATATTCATTTGTTAAATGAACATTCTCAAAACTATTATCATTGGTTATTTGAACTTATGCCTAAGTTTATTTTAATATGTGAGCATATAAATAATTCTGAACAACTAAAGAATAACAAGTACATACTTATTGTAGATGAAGATTTGCCTAAGCAGTTTTATGAAGTATTGAGTGCATATTCAACAATTAATTATGAAATAAAAGTTGCTGAAAAATTTCAAGCAATTTTAGTGAAAAAAATTATTTATTGTACTGATTTTTGGTTATCAATTGATAATACAAAATTTACACCTAATGTAAAAAAAGAATTTTTTGTAGACAAATATGCAGTTTTTTTAATTAAACAGCGATTGAAAAAAAAATTATCACAGAAGGAACCTTATAGAAAACTATATTTAGAACGATCACAAAAACAAGCTAGATACATTTTGAATAGTGAAGAAATTAAAAATATTTTAATGAAATATGGCTTTGAAGTCATTAAAGCTGAAGAATTGAGTTTTTTTGAACAAGTTCAGATTTTTAATGAAGCAAAAGTTATTGTTGGTGGTTCAGGTGCTCTGTTTTCTAATATTATTTATATGCAAAAAAATACAAATGCACTTATCTTTTCACCGCGAACAATAGCAGCTAATTATTATGTTTTTCAGCAGATGGCAGATGTCGCGGAAGTAAATTTAATTCATTTATTAACAGAAAATAGTTCTTATACAGAAAGTATACATGAATCAGCACCTTTAAATGTGGACAATCTTGAAGCAGCCTTAAAGGGTATTCTATAATGCAAAAAGAATTTCCTTTAGTTACTATAGTTGTCCCCTGTTATAACCATGCAAAATATATAGAAGAAACAATTAAAAGTATTGTAAACCAAACATATAAAAATATAGAACTAATTGTTATAGATGATGGCTCGAAGGATAATTCTGTACAAGTTATTAAGAGTTTAGTGAAAGTTTATGATTTTACTTTTATAGCAAGGGAGAATAGAGGATTGTCCAAAACTTTAAATGAAGGAATTAATTTAGCAAAAGGAAAATACTTTAGTGCCTGTGCTAGTGACGATAAGTTAGTGTTAAACAAGATTGAACTGCAAGTAGCTTTTATGGAGCAAAATTCTAATTGTGGTATGTGCTATGCAAAAACAATATTTTTCGATGATGAAGGTAATGAACAAAAAGAAAATATTAGCAAACCTAAATCTGGATGGATCTTTAATGAATTACTAGCAGAAAATTTTATACCGGCAGTTACTCAGTTTATTAGAAAAGATGTTTTATTAAAAGTTGGGAAATTTGATGAAACCTTAAAAATAGAAGATTGGGATATGTGGTTACGCATAGCAAAAGAGTATAAAATAGGTTATGTTGATAAATATTTAGCTTATTATAGAAGACATGATGATAATGTAAGTAAAAATGCACATTTAATGATTGAAGAAGAAAAAAAAATAATCAACAAGTGGAATACAGAGATTGTATATGATAAAGCTCTGGTTAATAGAAAACTTTTTTGGTTTAATTATTTGGCTATAGATAATAAGTTGCAATCATTGAAATATATTTTTACAGTGATATTAAATATTAATAATACGACTGCTGTTCGGGGATTAATTAAATTCTTTTTGCCATATTTTATACTAAAAAAAGTGATAAAGTAATATAATCAATTTTAAAACAATAAAGGGATATTATGGTTCTTATAATAGGCAAGAGAAGTAACTTATCTAAGCATCTTGCA
>WFQD01000437.1 GCA_015487265.1 Sulfurimonas sp.
CAAAAAATGGTGTCCTGTGATGGATTCGAACCATCGGCCACATCATTAAAAGTGACGTGCTCTACCAGCTGAGCTAACAAGACATGTTCTCTTTGTTAAGAGGTCGAAATTATAGACAAAATCTGTTTGTTTGTCAAGAAAAATCGCATTAAATTGCAATAATTTTTATTTTATAGGTTTTTTAATCTATTTTAATTATAATGCACACCATGAATAAGTATATAAATATAAGTGTAATGGTGTTTCTTATGAGTCTATATTTCGCTGGGTGTGCACAAAAAGTGCAGATTCGTGCCCTTAATCCTGCACAGGTAAGTGAGATGGCGAGTAAGAAAAGAATTGCGGTGAGTCAGTTTCGGCATGATAATATTGGCTTCTCAGGAAAAATAGAAGCGGAAATAGCCTCTCAAAGAATTAATAATAAACGCTACTTTACCCTTTTGAGTCGTAAAGATATGTCTAAAATTTTAAGAGAGCAAAAATTACAAGCTTCTGAATTGGTAGATGAGAAAACAACATCACGAGTTGGCAAGCTCATTGGTGCACAGGCTATTATTAGCGGTGAGGTTGCTGCTGCAAACGCACAGAGTAGTCACTACTATATTACAAGAAAACATTGTATTAATTATGATAAAGAAAAAGAGGAGTGTGTGCGTTACAGATACTATAAAATTCGCTGTAACACAACAGAAGCGACGGTCTCTGTAAACATAAATATAGTCGATGTCGAAAATGGCACTATTATTTATGGAGATACCCTCAGTAAAGAGTATAGTGCTGATTCGTGTGACTTTGGAACCTTTCGAGTACTCTCTAAAGGACAGGCACTCAACCGTATGTCCTCTTTGCTAGCCAAAGAGTTTGTGCATAAATTGACACCAAATTATATCTATTTTGATGTTTCACTGCTTGATAAAATAGAGATAGATACAAGTAGTGTGCAAGAAGAGCATTTAGAGCATGCCTTAGAGTATATTCAATATAAACGCTATGACAAGGCGAAGAAAATTTTAGATAATTTAATGGATGCAGTCGATGGTAAAAGTTATGTGGTTGCATATGATTATGGCGTTGTTTGTGAAGCAACGGGAGATTTACAAAAAGCACAAGAACTGTATGAAATGGCAGATGATTTGAGCACAGAACCAGTAGAAGAAATCAATGTTGCACTGCGTAGAATACAAAATCTTATAGAAAAAAATGCAGCAGCTACCGCACAACTGCAAATGGGGAAATAGATGCGATTGTACTCTTTGCTTATAAGTTTTATAATACTGCTTGGGCTGAATGCTTGTGGGGGAACTGCTCCTCAAGTGCCAAAAGAACAAGCACCACTTCCCGCATGGATTAATAGTGTTTTACCAGATGATACCCAAACAACGATGTATGGCATGGCCATTGCAAAAAATCGCGATTTGGCGATTAAAATGGCACTGAGTGATATGATTTCTCGTTTGGGGGTGAAAATAGAGTCCTCGTATGAGAGTGTAGAAAAATCAAATTCTTACAGAAGCTCTCTTGATGTCAAAAACAGTATCAAGTCAGAAGTCTCACAAATTAAGATAAATAACTATAAAGTCATTAAAGCTTATAGGGTGAGTTATAGAGAGTTTGCAGTGATGGTCTCAAGTAATAAACAGCAATTTATTGCAGGTCTTCAAGCAGATTTACAAGTCAAAAAAGCGGCTTTGAAAGAAAAAGAGGCGACACTAAAAACCCTCGATACCTTTGCTGCATATCGCCTGAAAAAATCTTTAATGCAAGAGGCAAAGCAACTTGTATCAATGGTGCTTATGCTTGGGGAACTTGATGCTTCTTATAATAAAATGGAAGATATGCAAAGTATTGAGCACTATACAAAGCAGTACATACAAGCCTCTGCAAGCTTACACTTTTTTGTAAAGGGTGATACAAAATCGCAAAACTTTGTGAGTGTTGTGAAAAATAATCTTATTAAGCATGGTTTTAGAGTGAGTAGAAGTGCTAAGGGAGCTGTTGTCTTAGCTCTTAAAACTACAGATTATGTAAGTAAAGGTATACGGGTTATTACTTTGCATCTTAGCGTGTATGATAAAAAAAACAGACTTGGCGGAAAAACCATTATCATGAAAGAGTATAACAATGGCTCTGAGAAAAATGCCTATAAAAATGCAGCTATTCATTTCCAAGAAGATCTCAATGCTGGGGAGATAGAGTTTTACCAACTATTAACTCCATAGGAGTATAATTCTGCCACAATTTAATGAGGTAGATAGCAATGATTAGTAAAATTCAAGATGTAAAAAAAGAAGTAAGTAAGGTCGTAGTAGGGCAGGAGAAGATGATAGACTCTCTGCTTATCGCACTCCTTTGTGAGGGGCATATTCTCATAGAAGGTGTTCCAGGGCTTGCAAAAACAACGACTGTAAATGCACTCTCAAAAGCATTGGGACTCAACTTTAAACGCGCACAGTTTACACCCGATCTTTTGCCTTCTGACATTTTAGGTGCAGAAATTTATGACCCTCAAAACAATCAGTTTAAAATTAAAAAAGGTCCAATCTTTACAAACCTTTTACTTGCCGATGAGGTAAACCGTGCCCCGGCAAAAGTGCAATCAGCGCTTCTTGAAGTGATGCAAGAGAAGCAAGTAACCTTGGGTGACAGTACTTTTAAGCTTGATCTTCCATTTTTTGTTATGGCAACACAAAACCCTGTAGAGCAAGAGGGTGTTTACCAGCTTCCAGAGGCACAGCTTGACCGTTTTATGCTCAAACTTGTGGTCGATTACAACACAAAACAAGAAGAACTCGAAATCGCTCGTCGCATTTCAAGTGGGAATTTTGAGAGTATAAATACAGTACTCAATAAAGAAGATATACAAGCACTCAAAGAGACGATTAGTGCTATTCATGTCGATGCTGAGGTTGAAGAGTATATGATAGAACTCGTAAACGCAACGAGAAATCCTGCGGAGTATGGGCTTGAAGAGATAGCCGAATATATTCAGTTTGGGGCATCTCCTCGTGTGAGCATCGATATGTTTAAAGCAGTCAAAGCCATGGCATTTATGCGGGGTAAAGATTTTGTAACCCCTGTAGATGTGGCATATTTGGCAAAAGAGTTGATGCGACACCGTATTGTTTTGAGTTATGAAGCAGAGGCGGAGGGTATCACGACAGATGAAATTATTCAAAAAGTGCTTGAAACTGTCGCTATTCCATAGGTGTTGTTGTGAGTAAATTACAAAAAATTTTAGTACGAGCCAGACGCCAAGTTTTCTCTGAAATGGTGGGCAATAATCCCTCTATTTTCCAAGGAGAGGGCTATGACTTCATAGAACTTCGTGAGTATATGGCAGGGGATGATATTCGTCGTATAGATTGGAATATTACTGCAAAGATGCAAAAGCCTTTTATTAAAATTTTTCGTGAAGAGAGAGAACTGAATGTTGTCATTGCTTCGGTGCTTAATGGCAGTGTGCATTTTGGGTCTGAAAAATTCAAGCAAGATGTAATTGCAGAGGTTGTAGCACAGCTCTCTTACTCAGCACTGAAAAATGGTGATTTACTCACTTCGTACATTTTTACAGATACAATGGTTTCGCATAATAAGCCAAGTAAAAAGATTCATCAAGTGCAAAAAAGTGTGAGTGATATTTTAAATTTTAATGCACTCAACCAAAAATCAGACCCTAAAGTTATGGCAGATACGCTTTACAAAAGGCTCAAACGCAAGTCGCTGATTATACTTGTGGGTGATTTTTTTGAGTTGCCCGATTTTAAACTTCTGGCAAAAAAACATGAAGTTGTGTGTGTGATTGTGCGTGACCACTTAGAAGAAAAACCACCACAAATGGGTTTTGCTTCTTTGGTTAATCCTGAAAGTGGGGCGACTTTAGAGAGTGATTTTAACAAATCATCTGTAGAAGCGTATGCAAAAAAAGTGCATGCGTACGATAGAAAGTTGTATGAAACCTTACGAAAACATCAGATTCGTTTTACCAAGGTTTATACTAATGAGAGTGTGGGTGTCGCACTCAGAAGATTGTTTGAGGGAAGATAATGCAAAACAAATTAGCTGAAATACCTATTCATGATATTAAACCACTTGTAGAGATTCATGAGTATTCGCTTTACTATTTTTTAGCATTAGTTGCGTTTGCTTTGATTGTATTTGCTGTGATTGTTTACTTTTTAATCAAGTATTTGAAAAATCGCAATGCTTACAATGTGCGCAAAGACTCGTTTCATCAGCTTGAAACACTCGATTTGAGTGATACAAAAAAGAGTGCATATGCGATCAGTCAATATGGTGCAGTGTTTAAAGATGACTCCCCACGACATGCGGAGATGTTTAGTAACTTAAATGAACGTCTTGAGCATTACAAATACAAAAAGAGTGTGGATGCATTCGATGAAGAAGTAAAAGGCTATATAGAACTCTATAAGGGCATGATAGATGTTTAATGGTTTGTACTTTGAGTTTCCATTTTTTGCTCTACTGATTATACTCTTTTTAGTGTGTGAAAGGTTTTGTAAAATGAAACTCCCTTCCATCTATTTTCCACATGCACAACAGTTTTTAAAAAGTGGTGTTTCGAGTTCTAAGCTTCTTTTATTTTTGAAATGGCTTACAATTTTTATGCTTATTTTTGCACTTATGAGTCCTGTCAAAGATGAAACTTATGAACTTGAACCAAAAAATGGGCATGAAATAGCGATGATACTCGATGCTTCACAATCGATGCAAGCAAGAGGTTTTGATGAAAATAACATTAATTTGACCCGTTTTGATGTTGTGAAATCTATTGTGGCAGATTTTATTGCCAAACGTAAGAGTGACAACATTGGGCTTGTTGTTTTTGGTGCTTACTCTTTTATAGCCTCTCCGCTTACCTATGATGCACATATTTTAAACCGTATCGTCTCGCAACTCCAAATTGGGATGGCAGGGAAATATACAGCACTCTATTCAGCTTTAGCCCAAGGGGTGCATCTGCTGAAAATGACTGAGTCAAAGTCTAAAGTGGCTATACTCCTCACCGATGGCTACAGTACGCCAAGTGTAGATAAAGTCCCTCTGCAAGTGGCTATAGATATGGCAAAAAAAGAGGGGATTAAGGTTTACCCAATTGGGATAGGTTCTGCCAATGGTCGTGATGGCTACAACAAAGCTGTTTTAGTAAAAATTGCCAAAGAAACAGGTGGAGTTGCATTTGGTGCATCGAGTGCAACAGAACTTGCAAGTATTTACAAACGTATTGATGCCCTTGAAAAGAGTGAGATAAAAAATGAGAGTTATACCTACTTGAAGTATTACTATATTTACCCGCTTTTTGTTGGCTTTTTATCGCTAATCCTTTATGTATTTTTACGAAACAAAAGAGGAACACATTAATGACATTTTTATATCCTAATATGCTTTTTCTTATTATTTTAGTTCTTATTCTCTTTACTTTATTGCTGACACAAAAAGAGTCACATGCACACTTTTTTAATGAAGCTGTGATGCAAAAACTGAGAGTAAGTGTAAACACTTTGCCTTTGCAAGTACGTAATGGGCTTTACCTTTTAGTCGCTATTTTACTTGTTTTAGCACTCGCAAACCCTGTGATAAAAGAGGGGAAAGTAGCAGTCAAAGCCAAAAGTGCCGACATTATGATAGCCCTTGACATATCTGATTCGATGTTAGCCAAAGATATTTACCCGAACCGCCTCAAAGCGGCCAAAGCAAAGGCAATGGAGCTGTTAAAATTAGCACCTAATGAGCGTATAGGGGTAATTGCATTTGCAAAAAACTCGTATTTGGTAGCACCTTTGAGTTTTGACCATAATGCTGTAGGGTTTTTGTTGCACAATCTTGATACCACTTCCATTACAGAAAAAGGTACCAGCTTTTTGTCGATGCTTGAAGTGGTTGATAGAAGTATTAAAAAAGATGCACAAAAGTATTTGCTTGTTTTAAGTGATGGAGGCGATAAAAAAGATTTTTCAAAAGAGATAGCTTTTGCAAAAAGTAAAGGCATTACGATTTTTGTTTTAGGCGTTGCTACAAAAAAAGGAGCCCCAATTCAAAATGAAGATGGCACTTTCATTAAGCAGCATGGAGAGATCATTGTCTCAAGACTCAATGAAAATATAGCACAACTCGCAACAAAAACAGGTGGTGTTTACATTCAAAGTGTCCGTGCTGATGCAGATGTTAAAGCAATGCTCTCAGAGATAGAAAAACATAGTAAAAAACGCGAATTGAAATCTGAAGAGATAGAGCGTTTTGAGCCTCTTTTTTACTATCCTTTAGCTTTGGCACTCCTATTTTTTCTTGTCGCAACCACTTCAAAATATAAACGCAAGAGTGCTGTTGTACTTGCGTTTGTAACACTATTTGGAGCTAGTTTACAAGATGCAAACGCAGGTTTACTTGATTTTATGCAGATCAATAAAGCAAATACAGCCTATGAAAAAGGGCAGTATAAAAATGCTGCTTTGGCATATAGTGCCTTTGCAGACAAGAGCCAAAATGATGCAAGTTACTACAATGCAGGCAATGCACTTTATAAACAAAAAAAATACGCTGAAGCAAGAAAATCGTATGAAAAAGCAAGTTTTACAGAAGCTGATAAAGAGGCACAATGTCTTGCAAATATTGGCAATACCTATGTCAAAGAGAAAAAGCCAAATTTACTTCAAAAAGCGATAGAATCTTATGAAAAATCTTTAAAACTCAAAGAAGATAAAGCGACACGAGAAAACCTTGAAGCTGTGAAAAAGGCACTGAAAAAGCAGAAGCAAAAACAGCAACAGTAGCAACAGAACAAAAAAGAGCAAAATAAAAAAAAGAAGTCGCAGAATAATAAAAAAG
>WFQD01000438.1 GCA_015487265.1 Sulfurimonas sp.
CTTCTAGTTCTTCAATAGAGCTGAGTTTTGATGATTTTAAGAACTTTAATATCATTGGTATTGTAGAACATTATATAAGTGTTCAAAAACTATATATAGATATTTTTCCGCCAAAACTTAAAGATTCTTAGTAAATATCACCATTCTTCTATCATCTCTTGTGCATCTTTCTTCGTTTCCTTTATCTCTTTAGAATCTGAAGATGGATTAATGGTTGTTGTTGATTTTTTTTGTAGCGGCTCCTCTTGCGATATTAAAAACATTTTCCCTGCTTCTGTTTTTGCAAATGCTATGATTGCTTGATTCACAAAAAATGATTTTAAACTTTTACTTTTTAACTCCGCAAGTATATTCTGTGTTTCGTTCTCTAGTTTAGCTTGTAAAACTCTAGCCATTGTAATATCCTCTTACATTACTATATTCAAAGTCTTTTTTTTCAAACACAACATTTTTTGGAAATCGATTTTTATATTCATGTAAAATATATGCACCTCCCCCACTAATAATAACCCGCTTAGAAGATTTTAAAATTGATCCATACTCAGCCTTAAGTGAACCTATTAAAACCTCTGTATACCCATCAACAATCTCTTCGATAATAATATTCAGATCTTTCTCTGCTCCATAGATGGAAATTTTTTTTGTTTTGAGTATTTCATTAACCTCTTGCTCAGTTAAAGTTATATCGTATTTCTTGTTGAGCACCTGTTTGAGTTCAACATTAATAATATTAATCCCTTTATCGTCCGCGTTAGATTCACTTTTTTCCGGTTTACCATCTTTGAAAATAATAATGTCATTTGTTCTATATCCAATATCAATTAAAACTTCATAGCCACTATCTAAATACCCATTGTTTTTACAAAAATAGTTCCAAGACCCCTGCCCTTGTGCATAAAGTTTTATATTAAACTCATATTTCTCATCATTGGCCACAATAGATGATATTCTATTTTTGAATTCATCTTTTCTTGTCGCGAATTTACTCGTTTCAAATTCTGGTGCTTTTTCCAAATCATAAAGCGATAAGCCAGTCATAATTTGAATATCATCTTTGGGGGATAGTTCACATCTGCTTAACGCCTCTAAGATAATAATTGGTGCATACTTGTAAATAAACGAATAATCCCTTGTAATTACAGCATTTCTAAGAGCATCTTCACCTACAAGATATTTTTTACCTTCAAAGAAATAAAATTTACTTTGATTTGAAACCATTTGTGTTTTAACCAAACTTATAGCTGTTGGAAACTTAAACTCTTTGTTATTGTATTTTACTTTTGTGTGTCCATACCCTATATCTATTGCTATTTTTTTCATCTTTCTTCCTTATTTCAGAAACATCGCCTTTTAAGGCGGTGAGGAGAAATAATCAGCTCTGCTGAAAACTCTCTCTTGACACTGTATCATATTTTGTATATAGTTACTATATGGAAACTATGATACTAACTCAAAAGAACCGATTGAAACTCAGTTCTACTAAACTTGAAATTGTTAAACAGTTATCTTATTACTCTGCAAGACTTTACAATGTAGGTCTTTATAGCGTTAGGCAATATTATTTCAATAATAATGCTTATTTGCCTTATGCTAAAAACTATCACGAATGCAAGAATAATGAGAACTACAAGCTCTTGCTTAGTGATACTTCCCAACAAATACTTCGTATTGTGGATAGAAATTTTAAAAGCTTTTTTGGACTTTTAAAACTTAAATCAAAAGGCAAATATACTGAAAAAGTAAGAATACCACACTACAAAAAACAAGATGAACTTATGAATATAACCATTCAAGGTCGCTCTGCTCGTATCCGTAAGGGTTATATAGTCATAGGCTTATCAAAAGCTTTTAGAGAAAAGCATAAGCCACATTTTAAAGAACTCAAATTCAAACTTCCTAAGAATATAACAGTAGATAAACTTCAAGAAGTTAGAATACTGCCTTTGTTTAATGGGATGGAGTTTGATATTGAATTTGTCTATAAAAAAGAGTTTGAACCTATATCTGTTGATAAAAATAACTACTTATCAATTGATATGGGTTTAGATAACTTTGCTACTTGTTTTAATTCTAATGACGGGTCGTCTTTTATTATTGATGGACGATACATCAAATCTATCAACCGACATTACAACAAACAAAAAGCATATTATCAATCCATTCTCGACAGACAAAACATCAAAGTCTCTAAAAAGATGTTAA
>WFQD01000439.1 GCA_015487265.1 Sulfurimonas sp.
AATGGAAACTTATCATGTACAAACTACTCCTCACACTTGTTTTTTCTTCTCTGCTTCATGCCGCTATTTATAATGGTGTTGCTATCATCGTCAAAGACCAAGCCATTACTCTTTATGAAATTCAAGAAAAAATGCACAACCTGCACATCGATGCCAAAAAAGCTGCCGATATGCTCATTCGACAAAAGCTCGAAGCTATCGAAATAAAAGAAAAAGGCATTCATGTTGAAAATGCAGAAATTTATGATGAAATTTCCAAAACAGCAAGCCGCAACAAACTCACTGTGAGTGAATTTTATGAAGCAGTACGCAACTCAAGTGGCTTAAGTTCTACACAACTCAAAGATAAAATGAAACAAAGACTGCTCACACAAAAGCTCTATATGTCCATTGCCTACTCCGCAGTCTCTGAACCAAGCCAAGAAGAGATGCACGAGTATTATGATTTGCACAAAGCAGACTTACAGCACCCCACTGCCTTTGATGTCGTCATCTACCAATCTTTAAACAAAAAAAGATTACAAGAAAAAATCAACAACCCTATGTTTTACTCTCCTGAAATTAAACGCAGTGAACAGACACTCAAATATAATGCTATCTCCCCTGAACTTGCGAATTTACTTGCAAAAACACCACTCAATCACTTTACCCCTGCCCTGCCAGATGGGAAAAAACAGTATGTAAGTTTTTATGTCAAAGGGATTACATCTGCTGCAAAAAGCAGCTTTGAGGATTTGCAAGAGGAGATAAAAAATCGTATGATGCAAGCACAAAGAGAGAGTGTCTTAACCGATTACTTTGCACGTTTACGACAGAATGTGCTTATCAATACTATTAGAATGCCAAACTAAGCAGGTGTAGCCTCGTATGCACCTTAGAAAGCTTCTCACGAATCAGCTCTTTATCATTGGAGTCACCCTCATTCCAATCATTGTGTTTGGCTTTTTAACCTACCAAAATCTTAAAAGTGAAAATGAAAAAAATGCACAGCGCTACATTGATCGTTTAAATATAAAGACACAAAAAGATATTCTCTCCTATTTTCAATCTGTCCATTTCAATAGCCAAAACTTAGCCGATACTGTTGGTTACTTAGAAAAGCAAGTAGAAAAAAACATTCAAAATCTACAATATTTACAAAAAAAACATGTTTTAAACTACTTTCAAACACTGGATGAAACACTGTTTGCACTCTCTCAAAAAGATATTTTTCAATATGTTTACAGTTTTAAACAAAGAGGAAAAACAGTCCTCCCCCAATACATCACAGCACTTGACAAATATACCAGTTTTCTAAACACCCCCAATCTTTTTATGTTCACACCCCAAGGCAGTATTTTATATTCTAGTAATCAAAAAGCCCTGCTGTATAAAAATGTACAAAATATTTCACCGCAATTTGCACATATGTGGGGAAAAATCCAACACCTCAAAACAAACAAAGATATTCTCTATATTCAACTCGCTTACAACAAGTTTACCCATCGTTATGCACAGTATGCCATTACACACTTTAAAGATGTCAATGGCTATGTTGCTATCGAGGTCAATATAAACCACATTAAAGAAGATCTCTTTAATGTTGCTTCTCTTGGAAAAACAGCAGAGACCTATCTAATATATAAAGCACAAGACAAAAGCACACATCTTCTCTATGATAGACACATAAAACATGCTAAACAAGGAGAAAAAAAGAGTAACCCCTTTATAGAACTTGGCTTCTCTCACAGCGGTTTCAATACCAAAATAGGAAGCACAAAACAGATAGAAATTGTGGGCTATTCTCCTCTCAAAATCAGGAATATCACCTACAGTATGCAAACAACAGTCTCCTACATTGATGTTATCTCCCCCAAAATTCATCATAAAAACTACTTTGAAAATTTCATAGAGGGTTATGATTATAAAAATCTACTGCTTATTGCACAAAATGGTGATATTTTTTACTCGGTAAAAAAGGATGATGATTACCATGGCAATATTTTTGCACCGCATTATCAAAATACCCTTTTAAGCAAATCTGTCAAAAAAGTTTTACAAAGGAAACAATTTTTACTCACAGACAAAGCAAAAAGTCCTACATGCACCGATGGTGAAATTTCACAATTTGCACTCATTCCCTTACATGCAGACCATCTTGCCCTGCAAACCATTCTTGTGCTCAAACTCGATAATGCATCCTTACAAAAGAGACTCAAAACAGATGCAAGCATCTATAAAAGTACCCAATCTTTGCTTTTTCCCAACAAAGCCACAACACCAAAAAGCAGTGAAAAATTTCTTATACAAAGCAGTAAACTCGACTACTCCGAGGTACATTGGCAACTCATAACGCAGATTGAAAAAGCAGAGATTTTAGCAAATCTCAACTCGCTTAAACTCAATATTTATCTCTTTTTAATTATCTCTATTTTCATCGCCATCTTGAGTATGTATATTATTACCAACGAAAAAGTAAAACATGAAAAAAGACTCTCACATGAAGTCATGCATGACCACCTCACACAACTGCCAAACAGAAAATATGCAACAGAATTTTTAGAAAATACCCTGCGTAATGCAAAACGCAATCAGAGAAAAGCAGCGGTTTTATTTCTTGATTTAGATAAATTTAAAAGTATCAATGATACCTATGGACATAAAAGTGGCGATAAAGTCCTCATTGAAATTGCACAACGCCTCAAAAACACAGTAAGAGAAAATGATTTGGTTGCAAGACTCAGTGGAGATGAATTTCTTCTTATTATCAACGAGTATACACACCTTTACGATATAGACAATGTCTGCAATAAGCTTTTGAAAAATGTTTCCAAAACAATCAAAGATGGTGATAATAACTACCAAGTTGGATTAAGCATTGGAATTGCCACATACCCAACAGATAGCACACAAGCCACAGAGTTACTCACCTTTGCAGACACAGCTATGTATGCCACAAAAGAGTATGGGCGTAATAACTTTACATACTACGATAAAGAGATGATGCAAGCCTCTTTAGAAGAAGCAAAATTCACCAAAGAATTGGCACAGGCAATTGAAAAAAATGAATTTGTCCTCCACTACCAACCACAGGTGCATCTGAGAAAACTCCAAGTCATAGGTACCGAAGCCCTCATCCGCTGGCAACACCCAATAAGAGGCTTAATTATGCCAAACGATTTTATTCCCATTGCAGAAAATAGTAATAGCATTATAGAATTAGGCTACTGGGTACTGCACAAAGCATGTAGCGATTTTAAACAATGGCAAACGCAGGGCTATACTATGAACTATATCGCTGTCAATATGTCTACAAAACAGCTCTCTGCACCTGATTGTGTTGCTCGAGTCATGGCTATTTTAGAAGATTTAGATTTTAACCCGCAAAATCTTGAACTTGAGATTACAGAAACAACACTCATTGCAGATTTGGCAACAACCATTGCCAACATTAACACCTTTCAATCACTCGGTATTCAATTTTCTATTGATGATTTTGGAACAGGTTACTCTTCACTCTCTTACCTCAAAAGCCTCCCTATCTCTACACTTAAAATAGATAGAGAATTTATAAAAGATATTTTAACAGATAAAGACGATAGAACCATCGTCACCGCAATCATCGCTATGGGGCATACTCTTGATTACAATATCATTGCAGAGGGTGCAGAGAATAAAGCCGAAATAGAGCTCTTGAAATACCTTACCTGCGATTGTATTCAAGGCTATTACTACTCCAAACCACTCCCTGCACAAGAACTGCTGAAATTCATTGACAAAGGTATTGCATGATAGAAGATAAAATTTTTTTAAAAATCGCAACAGAGCTTTCTCAAGCTTCAAAATGTGTCTCCAAGCAAGTCGGAGCAGTCATTGTCAAAGATGGCCGCATCCTCAGCACAGGCTACAATGGCACACCGGCAGGCTTTATTAACTGTAGTGAACATTGGAATGGAGAGTACACAAAAGAGCATCATGAGTGGTCCAAAACATACGAAATCCATGCGGAAATGAATGCTATTATCTGGGCTGCACGTGAGGGCATCAGCATAGAGGGAGCTACCATTTATGTGACCCTTGAGCCTTGCAGTGAATGCAGTAAAAATGTCATTGCAAGTGGCATAAAACGCATAGTGTATGAGAAACCCTACGAGTACACCCATTCAGAAGTTATTTCACAGTTCATTAAAGATAATGGTGTGAGTATAGAACAACTCTCAACATTATGATTACACACAAGAAAAAAGCCAATGGCTTTGAGTATATTCATGTCAAAAACAGTGTAGCAGAGGCAAAAATAGCCCTCCAAGGTGCCCATATATTTTCTTATAAAACGCAAGAAGATTTACTTTGGTTGAGTGAAACCTCTGTGTTTGAGCAAGGCACAGCAATTCGCGGAGGCATTCCCCTCTGTTGGCCTGCGTTTGGCATGAACAATCCACAGCTACCCCAACACGGATTTGCCCGCACTCTACACTTTACTTTAATCAACACAGAAGAAACACAAGACGATACGACTACACTTACCTTGCGTTTATGTGACAATGCACAAACACATCAGCTATGGGATTATAGTTTTGAACTTACTCTTCGCATTACTATCGCTAAGACCCTTACACTCGAACTCACTACAACAAACACAGATACCAAAGATTTTACGATTACACAAGCCTTCCATACCTACTTTGCTATTTCCGATATACAAAACATTCATATAAAAGGCTTAGAGAACAAACCCTATTTAGATGCACTCACACAAAAACAAAAGATGCAAAAAGGTACCATAAGCTTCGCTCAAGAGTTTGATGCCGTCTATCAAAATGTCGATACAACAATAGAACTTATAGATACAGATAAAACAACAGCTATTCAAACGCAAGGCTCGCATTCTTGTGTTGTTTGGAACCCATGGATTGACAAATGTGCAAGAATGAGTGCTATGCAATCAGATGCCTACAGAAAATTTGTTTGTATAGAGAGTGCCAATGCCTACGATGATTTTAAAATCCTCCGCCCCAAAGAGTCTCACACATTAACTGTAACTTTTACAACACTTTAATGATAAAAACACTATAATAAAAAATGTCGTATTTACCAAATACTTTAAACTCTTATTGGCTCTGGCGGGAAGTCTCTTCTAAGCTTGGTGTCTCTAATCCAGCTTATAAATACTGGAAAAACACTCCCAACATGAAACTCAACAACAAATACATTTTCGTGCAAAAAAACAAACTTCCCGAGAAACATGCCCATATAGAGTCCATTTTGACAGACCTCTCAGGACATCTTCCCATCAAATTTGCCTCTGACCAACTCCATGTCAATGAGCATATTTTTTCTTATGACAAAATGAAACTCCATCATGAATTTGAGTATAAATTTGTTGCAGATGTAAAATTTGTCAATATTAAAAAATTTTTCAAAGAAAATGGCATTATTGTGCCAAAAAACTCCATTGTGCACTTAGGAAAATTAAAAGATTTAGAGATTAGTGCTGATGCCCTCTTTTACAACCTTAAAAATGATTATGGTGTGGTGGTGTATCATTCATGAATAATTTTTTCTTAGATTTTCGTGACCCGCTTTTTTCGATTATTATTTTTTTAGCCCTTATTTTTGCCATTACATTTTTGTCGTACTGGTGGGGAAGATACAAAACAAAAGGCAATTCCAAAGAGTTAGATAAATTTTTGCAACAGTTTCATGCCCTTCCTACAGAAAATGAACTCAAAATTTTAATCTCAAGTGGGGAGCTTTCCCAAAAATCGTGGCTTTTACTTGCAAATTCTTATACCAAAAGTGGTGATTTTGAAAAAGCAATAGAAATCTACCTAGAAATCCTGCGTTTACCCTCTCGCCACAACGAAAAAGAGACAATGTTTTTACTTGGTAAGGTCTATTTTAAAGCAGGCTTTTTAGAGAGAGCCAAGCAGATATTTTTAGAGATTTTACACACCGCTCCAAGAACACCCCAAGCCCTGCATTCTCTTCTTTTAGTCTATGAGTACCTCCGTGATTATAAATCTGCCTTAAAGGTATTAGAACCCCTTGATGAACTCAATGAAGCAATACAAAAAGATGAAATTTATCTCAAAAATCTTGCCCTCTTACACGATAGCGAAAAAACGCAAGCGGAGAAAACAACAGAAATTCTTGCACTTTACAAAAAGCACCATCAGCTCAAATATATGGTTTTTGAGTACCTCTTTGCCAATGACCCTGCACTTGCTTGGGAGCATTTTGATGGCTCAAGTGGGGAATTACTCATCGATATACTCTGGAATCTCCCTCCAAAAGCATTGAATTTAGCTATAATTACAAAGAATGATTTTTTACGAGAACTTTACACTGCAAGAGGCGATGTAGCACTGAGCAGTTCAAGCACTCTATTTGAACTTGATGTGCTCATAAAACTGCAAAATACTCCCCTGCATGCGAATCTCAGTTTTGAGTATAGCTGTAGCCAATGCAAACAAAGCTACCCTTTTGCCTTTAAACGCTGTAGCCACTGTCATGCTATAGACACACAAACGGTTCAATGGAGTATCGTCAAAAATTATCATACCATTTTTAATGAAGAGACAGACTCTTTTCAGTGAAAATAACGAGGAAAATATGCATAAGAACATAGAAACTTTAGAAACAACACTCAACTATACCTTTGAGAATAAAGAGCTCATTATCGAAGCGCTGACACATAAAAGCTATAAACAGCCCTACGATAATGAACGCTTAGAATTTTTAGGTGATGCTGTTATGGACCTAATAGTCGGAGAGTACCTCTTCAAAAAATTCCCAAAATCAGATGAGGGCAAACTCTCTAAAATACGTGCTTCGCTTGTCAATGAAATAGGCTTTGACAAGTTAGCAAAAGTGCTGCATCTTGGCGAATACCTTTTACTCTCTAAAGCAGAAGAGAACAACGGGGGCAGAGAAAAATCTTCCCTCCTTTCCAATGCATTTGAAGCCCTTATGGGTGCACTCTATTTGGAAGCTGGATTAGAAAAAGTTCAAGAAATAAGTATAGCCCTCATTGAAGCCAATTATGAAGAGATTTCTCTTGATTCTCTCTTTCGCGACTTTAAAACATCTCTCCAAGAACTCACACAAGCCCGCTTTGGAGTCACTCCTGAGTATAAAGTCTTAGCAAGCCGAGGACCTGACCACTTAAAAGAGTTTGAAGTGGGTGTTTTCATTGAAAATAAAGAGTATGCAAAAGCAGTTGGAAAAAGTAAAAAAATTGCACAACAAATTGCTGCGGAAACAGCCTTAGCGATACTCAAGGGAGACACAAAGTAATGAATAGTTTTGGACAAAAATTACGCTTTAGTACCTTTGGAGAGTCACACGGCAAAGCAATTGGTTGCCTTTTAGATGGTGTTCCTGCAGGATTAGCCATTGATGAAGCATTTATTCAAGCCGAACTTGACCGAAGAAAACCCGGAAAAAGTGAATTTGAAACTGCAAGAAAAGAAGCCGATACAGTAGAAATACTCAGTGGTGTTTTTGAAGGTCTAAGCACGGGAACTCCCATCGCTATGATTATATACAATACCAATCAAAAATCAAAAGATTACTCAAATATTAAAGATATTTTTCGTCCAGGACATGCTGATTTTACCTACTTTGGCAAGTATGGACTCAGAGATTATCGTGGTGGGGGCAGAAGCTCTGCACGCGAAACAGCGGCACGTGTCGCAGCAGGTGCTATTGCGAAACTGATGCTCCAAGAACTTGGAATCCATGTTCACAGTGGCATTCGTGAGGTTGCAGGCATTAAAGGTGAGCAGTTTAATTATGAACAAGCAAAATCAAGTCTTATCTATGCCCTTGATGCCACAAAAGAAGCAGCGCAAAAAGAAGCCATTTTACAAGCAAAAAATAGACATGATTCTGTCGGTGGTGTTGCACGAGTTGTGATTAGCGGTGCACCTGTAGGTCTTGGTCAGCCTCTCTACTACAAGCTTGATGGTGTCCTTGCAGATGCTATGATGGGGATTAATGCTGTCAAAGCTGTTGAAATAGGCGATGGTATGCTCAGTAGTTCACAATTAGGCTCACAAAACAATGATGCCATCCGTGCCAATGGTTTTGAGTCCAATCATGCAGGGGGGATACTAGGGGGCATTAGCAATGGAGATGACATCATTTTAAATGTATATTTTAAACCCACTCCCTCTATTTTTCAAGAGCAACACACCATCACCAAAGCAAATGAAGAAGTTGATTTTGCACTTAAAGGACGCCATGACCCTTGTGTTGCTATACGTGGCACTGTTGTTTGTGAAGCAATGGCCGCACTTGTCATAGCCGATATGCTCCTTCTCAATATGGGCTCAAAAATGGAAGGCTTACAAAAATACTATCAAAAATGAGATACTAAAGTATCTCTATAGTATCTCCCACCTCTATTCGTCCCTCTCCACTAATAACCTTAGCAAAAATTCCTCGGTCATCTTTTAAGAGTTTAGGAAGCTTAGGGTTTACACTTGAAAGTCCTTTACACAATGTACAGTTTTGAGTAATTTCTAAAGTGTTTTCCCCTATTTTGAGCTTGTCACCACAGACTAAATGGTAAGGGTTGAGGTCTGTTACTATATTTTCACCAAGTGAGCCCCAAGGAAGTTCTATGTTGTTCTCTTGGGTTATTTTATAGCTATCTGTTGCAGTTATTAAAATAGAACGTAAGCTATTTTTCGCATAAAATTTATCTTCTAAAATGCCATCATTATCTACTTTAACAAATGCAACACTCTCTCTTGTCTTTTGTGCATCATCTTTTGTAATAAAAAGCTCTAAAATTTTGCCCTGTTTCTTTGTTTGCATCTCATCTCTTATGATTTAAAATTTTGAATTGTAAGTGGTTTTTTTGAAGTGGTGGACAAGAAGCAAAAGCTTCTTGTAGTAAAAAAGGGGAAATTATTTAATTTTTCCTTTCCCTTTACCAGTTTTTCCTTTACGATCAACCCAGTGCATCTCTACTTTATCACCTTTTGCACCAATCCCTTGAAATGCAAATTTGAAGATAGGATTTTTTGAAAGAAACTGAGAAGTCGAAGCATCCCATACTGTCTCACCATTTACAGTTGCTGAAATATGTGTAATGAAGTTTGCATCATCTCTATTTCCTGTTTTCTTTTCCATCATATTGTATGTTGACATTTCATGTTTTGCTAATGCTTTAACATGAACTACACCATTTTTTAATTTTGCTTTTACTTTCATACCCATAATATTCTCCTTAACCTTCACATCCGCCAAGTGCAACATCTAATGTTACTCTTGCGCCGTATACTTTACCATCTTGACCAAGTGCTGCTACTGTAATAGTTCCTGATTTTGCCATTTTAATTTTAATTGCATATTTATTAACTGAGTACTTTGTCGCTTCATACACTACAACCGCTGCTTCTGGATTTGCATCTTGAAATACTGCTATAGATTTAATTGGCATATCTGCTGAAAAATCAACTGGTACCGCTCCACCGTTTGATGCGACTTTTGGTGCTTTTACTTTCACACCTTTTTCTATGAGAGTACTTGTACCATAGAGAGCTTTCAATGCATCATCTACTGTATGTGCACTCCATACTGTTGGTTTAGATTTTCTATAATCCTCAGCTTTTACACTTGCTGGAACCACTGCTAATGCAAGTGCTCCCATTGTTAAGTTTAAAAATTCTCTTCTTTTCATTTTTTTTCCTTTCTCTTTATTTCACTTTACCACTTACGAGGTAATCTGCCATTGTTTTGAAATCTGCATCAGATAAATCAGTACCACCTTTTGCAGGCATTCCACCCTCAGTACCTTTGATACCTTTTGTATAGACTTCATCCATACCGTTTGCAGTATAGCCAGACCATTCAGGTGCACCTGGTGCTAAATAAGAATCATGACACATTGCACATGCTGCTGTGTATGTTTTCTTTACATCAAGTTTTTTTGCTTTTTTCGCTGGTAAATCTCTTACTGTACTCATAGGAGGTGTAAAATCTTTAATACCACCAAATTTAATATGCTTCACCTGTGCTGTTGCTTTTTGACAATCATGCATACATCTTACAGCACCTTGATTCAAGTTTTGTGCACCAAAGTTTTTCGCATTTGCGAAATATGCACGTACACCTGGAAGAGCATTTGCCCCACGAATAACAGGCTCAAAACCATCCACATTTGGCATAACAATTTTCAAGAATTTTTCACGAGTCAGCACATAATCATCATCTACTTCTTCACCATCAATACTCATTTCATTGATATTTAAAATATATGCAGTTAAAGCATACACTTCATCATCAGTTAAACTATCAGAAAATGGATGTGGCATACCATCTCTAATGTACCACCAAAGCGTTGTAACTTCTGGCCAGTAAGAGCCAAATACACGTACTGGACCTGGTGCTTCAGGATCTTTCCATCTGTTGTTTGTCAAAGTTTTATGCATTTCCTCTGCATTTCCTTTAGAAAGGGCTGGATAACCTCCGCCACCTGAACCAAAGTCACCGTGACACATAACACATTTTGCATCATAAATTTCTTCACCATCTTCTACAGAGCCTTCGCCCTCTGGAATACCATGTCCTTCCGGAGAAAGTGCAGATACAGGCTGTAAGTCAGTATCCCATGCTGCAAGCTCCGCTGCATTTGGAACACGACCATAATTTAATTTATGTGCTAATTTTTGATCAGGTGCATAGTATGGACCTGTTTTTCCATTGACAACGGGGTAAACACTTCCACCATCTATTGCAACTTTTGCACTTTTTGCAACAGAAGTCTGTTCAGGTTTTACATCATCAACACAACCAACTGCCAAAAGAGCCACAGAAGCAGCTACAGTAGCAGAAACTATTACTTTTTTATACGCTTCTAATTTCAACATGATTCACCTTTCCACTCTCTGTCACTTCCCAAGACTCTACCGCATTTCTGTGGTAAACTGCTTCAACACCCATTACACTCACTTCTTGATCGATTGTTGGCTGAATATAGCCAGCATCATCCATAGCTCGTGAAGTAAGAATAATCTGTTTTCCATTTTCTTGGAAATTTTTTGGAATTTTATACATGTAAGACCAGCGAGTCCATGATTTTGGAAGCACTAGACCTTTGAGTTTTGCCTCAACATAGTTTTTTCCACCATCAAATGATAAATCAACACCAGTAATTGTACCCATACCAGACCATGCAAGCCCTTCTATTTCTACAATATCACCCTCTTTTACATCTGTCCAAGGAATCTCTGGAGATGGAGAAGTCACTGTAGAGTTTACTTCATTCGCATAGAAGTGTTGGATTGCTTTTCCAGTTGGTTTTAAGTCAGTATAACGAGAAGTTTCCTCTTTACAGTACCATGGTTCTTGAGAGAACTCAAGTCTTCTTAACCATTTTACACATAAGTTTCCTTCCCAACCTGGAAGTAATAATCGTACAGGATACCCTTGTTCAGGACGAAGTGCTTCACCATTTTGTCCCCAAACAAGCATCGCATCATCTAAAACTTTATCTACAGGAACTGTTCTTCCCATTTTAGAGTTATCAGAACCTTCAGCAAGCATCCATTGTGCTTCTGGCTTCAGACCTAAATCTTCTAAGATAGTTTTAATGTAGACACCAGTCCACTCAGCAGAAGCCATAAAACCTTTTGCAAATTGCACAGAATTAAACTGTGGCCCTCTCCACTCTTGTCCACCATTTGCTGGACACTCGATAAAGTGAGTACGAGTTACACTTGGGTAACGTTTGAGTTGTGCTAATGTAAGCACAATAGGCTTTTCAACAAGACCATGAATCATGAGGCGGTATTCATTTGGATCAACGTGTGCAGTACCACCATGTGAACGAGAGAAGAAAAGACCATTTGGAGTAATGATTCCTTTAGACTCATGAATAGGTGTTACAGCAATAGATGCTCTAAAATTCCCTGAAGAGAGTAAACTTGTTGCTCTTCTTACATTATTATGCTCATACTCTGAAGGTTGTCCATAATGGAATTTATCTACAGGATCACCCCAGGCTTGCCCCCATTTTGTATGATTCATTATTGCTGGATCACCTGCACCAGCAGATTCGTGTGCAAATAACGATGTCCCTGCTAATGCAGTTACAGATGCAGCTGCTGTCTTTTTGAAAAAGTCACGTCTTGCGAGTGTTTTTTCTTCTTGCAATTCTTTCTTTGCCACATTCTCTCCTTTATTTAATTTAAATTTTTAATTATTAATTTTACTAATCTTATAACCTGTTTCCAAAATAATTTTTACATTCTAGAGGTTATGAACTAGCAATTATACCATTTTTTAGTGAAGTAACAAATCAAAATGTAACTATAGTGCACATGAGCCATCATCAAAACTCTTAAAATGGACTAGTTTGTTACTTTTTGAAACAAAAACATTATTTTTATTATTAATTTCTCTTATTTTTTTACAATACCTATTATAAAATAACTCTCTTCTTTCAGATTGACATACATTGGAATCGTATAATTTTCATACTCAATCTCCTTAATATCTTCCTCTTCAAAATAGCGAGATTGCTTATATTTTTTTGCTTTTGTAGGGGCATTCATAATGATAGTATCAAGATACAATTTAAAATCTTTTGCCGCTTTGGGTGACTCAAACTCTGCTAAAATTGCTTTGAGTTGCTCTTCATAGAGTGTGGAACATACAATTTTCATGACTCTTCCCTCTTTTTTAGCCAAGCACTTATCTCCTTCATACTCAAAAAATAATCTTTTGCTTTTGCAGAATTTGCCTTATACTCCTTGAGGGATGCTTGGAGTTTTTCTTTCACATCTTCTTGGCTCATTGTTCTGGCTCTTTTTTATCCATTTTATCTTTGGCCGTTTGAATCGCTTTGCCAAGTGTTGCTTTTGCAACTCCCCACACCTCTTTTCCCATACGTTTTGCCTCTTGTGCTTTTTCTGATTTAAAGGCAGTATCCGCTTTTTTTACCGCACCACTTGCGATACCTGAGAATTTTTCTTTCATTACTTCTGCTGTCTCTTTAGAAATATGCACTAACTCTTCTAAGTCATAACGCATCTCTTTGTTTTTATTCATCAAAATTGTACGAATATTACTCGCACTTTTAGAAGCTTGATTAATCACTACCTGAGAAAAGAGGGTATCTGTCTGGTGTAAATCTTCGACAATATTGTCATAATCTTCCACCAAAATATGTTTTGCTTCTACAGGGGTAAACGCAAGTCGCTTTTTAAATCTATCGATAGAGTGTATCAAACCACCTCGCATTCCCTTGAGTGTACCGCCGAGAATGTTGTTCGCCCTATTTGGTGTCGCTTCAGCAACATCAATAGCTGTTGTAAGGACTGTTGAGAGAATTTTTCTTACTCGTAATGTATTTAATGAGCCCTCCTTAATCGCTTCATAGGTTATCCCTTTAATGATTTCAACAATAGTCTCTTTAACTTCGCCATCTTCCTCTTTTTCGAGTGCTGTAATGATAGCTGATTCAACCATCTCGCTGAGAATATCATAAAGGTCAATAGACTGTAACTTCACTTGATGGAGTTTGGAAAGTGTTTTTTCATTCCCTTCAAAATGTGTTTCTAAAACATCAAACACTTCATATTTCACATCTTGCAGTTGGGCATTTTTTTTCTCTAAACTGCGTTCAATCAACTCTTTTTGTGCTAAAAGTGTCTCTACATCTTCTTGCAAACTTTTTGTTTCCACATTAAGCATTGCTGTAATGACACTACGCATTTGTGCGAGTTCTAAGCTGTTTACATCGAGTTTATGGCTCTGCTCTAAATGCTCTAAAACACTCTTCACCCGTTTATCGACACTCTTGTACCGACGATTATATGCACTCTCTATCTCTTCATTTATTTTCTCAATATCCATCTCCAACTCCTTTTAAAGTACCATTTTTATATTGTTATGCGCCTTGAGCGCCTCATAGATAAAATTTCTATCATCTTCATTATGCACCAATAAGTTTAAATTCATACTGACATATTTACCAGATTTGGAGTTCTTTGAATGTGTCAATGTATGCTCACGCTCAAGTATAACATCATGAATAGCTGCCTCAAGTGCCTTTTTTTCACTTGCTATAAGTTTATATGCCCAATTACAGGGGTACTCAAGTTCAAGCTTCTCACTTCTCTCGTTTAAAATCTCCATTCTTTCCTCCCGATTTTGCTTCAAGTTGTACATTTCTAATAATCATGCCCTTATCAATGGCTTTTACCATATCATAAATCGTAAGTAATCCTATGCTCACTCCAGTGAGTGCTTCCATCTCAACACCTGTTTGCCCTGTAAGTTTTGTCGTCACTGTGAGTTTAAAACCTGGAAGTTCAGGGAGTTCTTCAACATCACAATTGATACCACTTAAGTTTAAAGGGTGACACATCGGTATGAGTGTACTTGTCTGTTTCACCCCCATAATAGCAGCAATAACTGCAGTTTGCAGCACTGGACCTTTTTTGTTTTGTTCACTGACAACATTAGAATAAGCCGCTTGGCTCATCTCTATAATGCCACTCGCCACTGCTATGCGTGTTGTTTGATTTTTGTCACTGACATCAACCATCTTTGGTCTTTGATTTTCATCTAGGTGTGTTAGCTTCATCTGCTCTCTTTATATTAGACTTCTACCATTATTATAGCGAAGAGTATTAAACGAGTGTCAGTGCTTTTTTATATTCCTCAGGATAATTCAAATTGAGAAAAGCTTCTGATGCTTCAAAAAAAACATATTTTGTCTCTATATTTTTCAGCAACATTCCTAATTTATGGTTATTATTGTCTTGCATTTTTTGAAATTCACCAAGCAAAGAAAAACTATACACACCGCACATAGGCTGTATTCCCTCTTGTGTTTGTGCCACGACTGCATCAAAAGCATCACTTTTTGCTGCCAATATTTTTTCTATTATAGCGGTATCAACAAAAGGGGTATCTACACTCAAGACAAATATATTTTCAGTTTCTAGCTTTCTAAACGCAGCAAGAAAGCCTGCAGTTGGAGCAAAAACATTGCTTTGCATCCCATCTTCGATAAAATCTGCCTCAAAATCAAATTTTTCTTTTGTTTTACATGAAATATAAACATTTTGAAAGATTTTTTTTAAGCGATGGTATTGAAATTCTGTGAGTGTTTTAAAGGAGGAAAATGGGAGCAGTGCTTTGTCTGCTCCCATTCTTGAGCTTTTCCCACCTGCGAAGAGAATGCAAGGGGTAGAAGTAATCATTTAATGTTTAATAAGTTCCGCTTCAATGCGTCTATTTAAAGCACGCCCCTCTGCTGTGTTATTATCAGCAATAGGATTCGCTTCACCCATACCAAGAGAAATTAATTGTTTCGGGTTCACACCTTGTGCAATCAATGCTTCTACGACAGCTTTTGCTCTGTTTGTAGAGAGTTTTTTGTTATAAGCTGCAGAAGCTCTACTGTCTGTATAACCTGTAATATATGCACTATAATTTGCATGTTTTTTCAAGAACTCTGCATAAGCATTAATGTCTGTCATAGAGTCACTTTTAATCTTGTAAGAATCTCTATCAAAGTTCACATGAAGATTTACAATTTTTGTACAACCATCACTATTTACTTCTTCTCCTGCTGGAGTCGTAGGACAAAGATCCTTGGCATTTAAAACACCGTCATTATCATCATCAAGATTTATTTTACAGCCCTTTGCATCTACTTCTACACCAAATGCAGTCTGCGGACATTGGTCAAGATTATTAGCAACACCATCTTTATCATCATCCAAAGCACATCCATTCGCATCAACAGAAGTATTTGCAGGAGTATATATACATTGATCGACTGAATTCAACACGCCATCATGATCATCGTCACCATCTACAACTGCTGGAGCTGGTGCTTCAACTGGTGCTGCTTTTGGAGCTTCTCCACCAAAAGCAAATGTCAAACCAGCGAGTGTCATTAAGTTACTATCTGCACTCCCTGAATTATTTGAATTTCCTTTTGCCATATAAATTGCTTCAAGTTTTAAAGCAATTGCATCTGTAAGAGCAACTTTTGCCCCCGCACCAGCATCTACAAAAAGGCCATTTTGGTTTGCATAATTTCTACGCTTAATAAATTCATACCCGAGTCCCGCTTTTACAAAAGGTTTTAGCATATTCTGTGTAGCAAAAGTATACACACCATTCCCTGCAACTCGTAAGATGTTGGCATTGCCACCTGTTTTATAATCTGCATTTTTTGCATAAAAAGCAGAAAGTTCCGGACTCCATTGAGAATTTTCAAGGTTGTACTGTCCTTCTAAACCACCAATGGCATAGCCATCATTTTTCATCCCAAGATTACCCTCAGAGATGTTATAACCTATGAGTGGAGAAATTTCATATTTATGCCCATCTGCAAGCGCAAGACTCCCCGCGAAAAGTGCTGGAATAAGTAAAAGTTTTTTCATATTTTTTCCTTTTAATTTAAATTACTAAAATTATAGCTTAACTATTATTAACTTATCTTGGGTCAGTGATGTAGCCTGTTAAAGCAGAGATTGCAGCGACTGCTGAATTTGCCAAATAGACTTCAGAAGAGCGAGAACCCATACGTCCTACAAAGTTACGGTTTGTCGTAGAAACGGCAACTTCACCATCTCCTAAGATACCCATGTACCCACCTAAACAAGCACCACAAGTTGGGTTACTCACAACACCACCTGCATCAATGATGATGTCCATGTAGCCGAGTTTATAAGCTTCTTTGAGTATCTTTTGCGTTCCTGGTGTTACAATGAGACGCACATCTTCATGTACTTTTTTACCTTTAAGTATCTCTGCAGCGGTTTTGAGGTCACTTAAACGCCCGTTGGTACAGCTGCCTATGAAAGCTTGGTCAATTTTGATTTTATCTGCAACGGCTTGATTGACAGAGTGTCCGTTTGATGGCAAAAATGGGTAAGCAATGACGGGGTCAAGGTTTGCAACATCTATATCTAAAACAATGCTATAGTTTGCATCGGCATCCGAGTAGTGCTCTTTTGGCTCGCGTGCTAAGTTTTTATCGGCTAAAAATTCGCGTGTTATCTCATCTACTGCCACAATCCCACTTTTCGCACCCGCTTCTATCGCCATGTTACACATAGAAAATCTATCATCCATCGTTAAATGCTCAATCGTGCTTCCTGTAAATTCTAAGGTTTTATATAAAGCACCATCCACGCCTATCATTCTGATAACTTCTAAGATGATGTCTTTTCCCGTTGTGTATTTCCCCGGTTTCCCACTTAAATTCACTTTGATTGACTCCGGAACTTTAAACCAATTCCCTCCGCTTATCATAGCAAACGCAAGGTCAGTCGAACCCATACCTGTTGAGAATGCCCCTAAAGCACCATGAGTACAGGTATGGCTATCTGCACCAATGATTACATCACCAGGAACAACAAGCCCTTTTTCAGGTAAAAGTGCATGTTCAATCCCCATATCTTTTTCATCAAAAAAGTTTTTAAGTTGGTGTTTTTTCGCAAAATCACGAGAGATTTTTGCCTGATTTGCAGATGCTATATCTTTTGCAGGAATAAAGTGATCTAAAACGATAGAAAATCCATCTGGATTTGCAAGTTTTTGTGCACCACTAAGATTAAATGCTGAAATTGAGATTGGAGTTGTAATATCATTCCCGATAACCATGTCAATGTTTGAACGGATAATCTCACCCGCAAAAACTTCACGACCGACATGTTCGGAAAATATTTTTTCTGTTATAGTTTGTGCCATAAAGGAACCTCTTAGAATATAATTAATTGTGCGATTATATCATAAGAGATTTAAAAGAGGTTTTAGTCCGTACCGACTATTTTTGTTTTTACAAAATGTGCCACAGAACGCAGTTTTGTATCATCATACTTTCGACTCCATGAAGGCATATCTTTTTTATCTGCACCCCAATAGTGTGCACCAAATTTAAGCACAAGAAAAATCTGATCTTCATTTAGCAATGTTTTTCGTAAATCATAAGGGAAAAGAAATTCTTTATTTTCTTTTGACTGTTCTACATAAATACTATTGCCATCCCCTTTAAGTCCATGACAGAGGCTGCAGTTGCGTTTAAAAATCTTTTTTCCGATTTTATGAGCCTTTTTCGCATCAATTTTTTTAGCATCTGATTCAGATAAAAGTTTTTTTACTTTTGCATTTCTATCTGTGTTAAAAGTTTGCGAAACATACTGTGCAACATTCTCTATTTGTTCCTCTTCATACACATACTTAAAAGCAGGCATAATATCAAAATGTGCTCCATGTGCATGACTCCCATCTGATATAATTTTAGCCATCTGTTCAGCAGAGAGAATACTGTCTTTTAATCGTCTTGGTTTAATGGTGAGCTGTATATTTGTATCGGATGCTCCTGTCACACCATGACAACTTACACAGGTTGCATTATAAATGCTTTTCCCTTCTGCTAAATCATCAGATGCATAACTTTGTAAGCTTCCGAGCAATAAAGCACTGATGATTATATAAAAATGCTTCATCATTTACTCAACAGTGACTTCTAAAAGCATATTTGGGTGAATCGCACACTCAACATTAAAAGACTCTTTTGAGTTTACTTTCATGTGTGTCTCTTCTCCTGTAGGTTGCATGCCAACATCAAACTCATTGGCTTCATCATCTGTATAAGCATTATGTGCAAAAGGGTCTGAATTTTTAAATGTAATCGTATCTCCCACATGGACTGTTAGTTTACTTGGTATAAATGTTTTTCCCTTTTGATCAACTACCCAATTTTTTGCACTCAGTGTAACACTTAATGCTCCCGCTATAATAAACAATGTTGTAACAATTTTTTTCATTTTTTAACCTTCTTTTTTATCTTTTATTATACAAATTAATTGTGTATCTATTGTGGAAACTTCGTTGGAATTTTTAATTTCATATCTGCACCTGTCAATGTTTTCATAAAGGCAACTATCTGAGCAATCTCTGCTTGGGTGAGATGTCTATCAACTATATAGGTTGATTTATTTTTTACACCATTTTTATAACGCCCGCCACTTGCACAAATCGTTGCTGCTTCAGTGAGTGTCTTGACACTTCCATCATGAAAGTAAGGTCCAGATTTTGTAATGTCTCTGAGTGTTGGTGTTTTAAAAACTCCATACCAAGCTGCACGGCGTTTGAGATTATAACGACCTAAATCTTTCCCCTGTAAATCACCATCTTTTAAACCAATATTATGAAAACTTCCATCGGTAAAGTTAAATTTATCGTGACAATCTGCACAGTGTGCTTTGCCTATAAAGAGTTCATACCCTTTTGCTGCTTTTTTACTAATGGCTTTTTTATCACCCATCGCATATTTATCAAAAGGTGCTGTTGTTGAGAGCACTGTCCGCTCAAAAGAAGCAATGGCTTTTGCTAAGGTTTTGTTGTTAATGCCGCCTTCGTTTGGATAGGCTTTATTAAAGAGCTTGACATAGCCTTGAATTTTTTGCAGTTTAGGAATCAACTCTTCTAAAGGCATATTCATCTCTACATCCGCTTCAATTGGTCCTAGGGCTTGTTCTTCTAAACTTTTTGCTCGTCCATCCCAAAAAAGTCTTTTAAGATATGCAGTGTTAAGTACTGTTGGCGAGTTTCTTGGGCCTCTTCCTGCTCCAACTGCTTTTGAAACAGGGACTAAGTCTGTCCAACCATGTTTTGGATGGTGACACGTTGCACAAGAGACTTGCTCACTTGCTGATAATCTTTTATCAAAGTAAAGGAGTTTTCCTAATTCAATGCGATCTTTTGTTAATTTATTATCTTTGGGTTGTGGTACCTCGTTGGGTCGTATCCACTGACTCATATCACTTGTTGCAAAAAGTGCACTTGAAACAAGTAAAGCACTGAGTCCTAATTTCATAATCATTTTGTGTTCCTTTGAGTTATTATACTTAATATTTGAGTGCTTTTTTTGTAAATTCTGCACTACAGAAAAACATTGCAATGAAAATTGGATTGAGAATTGCTATATCTTCGCTTAGTGTATCAAAAACCTTAAAACTAAATCCATTCCCATCATGAGGGTTTTGCGGACTTACAACAAACTCTATAGGAGCAAGAGTTTTGACCATATTTAAAATGGTTTTTCTCTTTTTTGCATTCTCGTGATTTAAAATATTAAAATCAGGATTTTGTGAACTCTTATGCAGGGTCAAAATCTCTTCTAGTACCTCTAGCTTATCTTTAAATACTTTTTTATTCCACCTTATAATGCTATTATTGGAAGCGACTTGACACTCTTTAAGCATTAAAGCCGAAGGTTTTTTTGCTCGCATGGCTTCTATAAGCGATAGAAGATAATTTGCACCCCCTACATTTTGTGCTGCTTTTTGCATAAAAAGGCTCATAAGCATCTTTGTATCTTCATTTTGTTTATTAAAATTACACATTTAATTCTTCCTTTATAAAAGTATTATCTCTCCTTTTGACTGTTTCCTTTCTTAAAGTAAAAATATTATCAGTTTTACTTAAGCATATCATAATTACAAAGCTACTATTATGTCGAAATCAAAACAAGACTAAAATTGTCTTATTTAAAAAATCTAAAAATTAAAGAGGTAAAAATGCAAGTATATTTAGACAATAATGCTACTACTATGGTTGATCCTTTAGTGGTAGAAGCTATGCTGCCATTTTTCAGTGAACGGTATGGAAACCCAAACTCACTACACAAATTTGGTTCATCTGTGCATCCAGACATCATGAAAGCGATTGACCAAGTCTATACAGCTATCAATGCAAGTGATAATGATGATGTTGTTTTCACATCATGTGCTACAGAATCAAACAACTGGGTTTTACAATCTGTTTTTAACGACCATATCGTTGGTGGAGAGAAAAAACATATTATTACGACTGAAGTCGAACACCCATCAGTACTTTCAACATGTAAATGGCTCGAGGAACAAGGTGTGCAAGTCACATACCTTCCAGTCAATGAGCAAGGTACAGTTGAAGCACACACAGTCAAAAGTTTTATTACTGAAAAAACTGCACTTGTAAGTGTTATGTGGGCTTCGAATGAAACGGGGATGATAAACCCTATCAAAGAAATTGGTGAAATATGTAAAGAAGCAGGTGTGCTTTTTCACACTGATGCTGTGCAAGCTGTTGGAAAAATTCCTGTTGATCTACAAGATGTTCATGTAGATTTTCTCTCATTTTCTGCACATAAATTCCATGGTCCAAAAGGAATTGGTGGGCTTTATATTAAAGATTCTCAGCCACTGAGTCCACTTTTACATGGTGGTGAACAGATGGGTGGTCGCCGTTCTGGAACTTTAAATGTACCGTATATCGTTGGTATGGGAAAAGCAATGGAGTTGGCAACCACAAACATTGAAGAAAAAATGGCAGCTATCCGCGCAAAACGCGACCGTTTGGAAGATGCTATCTTAGAACTGAGCGATACTTTTACAGTAGGTGACAGAGAAAACCGTACACCCAACACAATTCTTATCTCTATAAGAGGTGTTGAGGGTGAAGGCATGCTTTGGGACTTAAACAATGGTCAAATCGGTGCTTCAACAGGTTCAGCTTGTGCAAGTGAAGATTTAGAAGCAAACACCGTTATGCTTGCCATTGGGGCAGATAATGAACTCGCTCATACAGGAATCCGTTTGAGTCTTTCACGATTTACTACTGATGAAGAGATTGATTATACTATCAACCATTTTAAAGAAGCTGTGGCAAGACTACGTGCAATCTCAAGCTCATTTGCAAAACAAGCACCAACACCAGGTGGTGAAGTTCAAGAGTGCGAACTGCACTAACAACGAAACAATAAATTAAGGAGAATAATATGGCAAAAGCTGATATGTTAGGCGAGTCTCTTTGGGATGCCTACTCAAATAAAGTAACAACACTTATGAATAACCCTCAACACCAAGGGGAACTTTTCCAAGGGGAAGTTGAAAAACGCGGGCACAAACTCATTGTAGCTGATTTTGGTGCAGAATCTTGTGGCGATGCAGTACGTTTATACTGGGAGATTGATCCTGAAACAGACATCATTGTTGATTCTAAATTCAAATCTTTTGGTTGTGGAACTGCGATTGCATCGAGTGATGTTATGACGGAACTTTGTATAGGTAAAACTGTAAAAGAAGCAGTCAAAATAACAAACATTGATGTTGAGTTAGCACTGCGTGATGACCCTGAAACACCTGCTGTACCACCACAAAAAATGCACTGTTCTGTTATGGCTTATGATGTTATCAAAAAAGCGGCAGGACTTTATATGGGTGTTGATGCTGAGAGTTTTGAAGAAGAAATCATCGTTTGTGAGTGTGCTCGTGTAAGCCTTGGAACACTTCAAGAAGTGATTAAGCTCAATGACCTGAAAACTGTTGAAGAAATCACAGACTACACAAAAGCAGGTGGTTTTTGTAAATCATGTATCAAACCTGGTGGACACGAAGCTCGTGAGTACTACCTTGTAGACATCTTAGCAGACACTCGCAAAGAGATGGATGAAGAGAAAATGAAAGCTGCGGCAGATGCTCAAGCTGCTGGTGGTGGGAACTTTGAAGAGATGACTTTAGTACAGCAAATCAAAGCTGTAGATGCTATCATCGATGAGAGTGTCAGACAATTTCTTATCATGGATGGGGGAAATATGGAAATCATTGACATCAAGAAAAATGATGGCTACATTGACATTTACATCCGTTACCTCGGTGCTTGTGATGGTTGTGCAAGTTCTTCAACAGGAACTCTTTATGCCATTGAATCAACACTTAAAGAGAAACTCTCAAGCAATATTAGAGTACTTCCTATATAACATGTTATAAGTTCTGAAATACTTCAGAACTTAGACTCATTCAAGTACTTCAAAAGAGTCCTAAAAAATTTCTCACTATCTATAGGTTTTGAAAGATAATTATTCATACCTAATACTTTTGCTTTTGCAATATCTTCTTTATCTATGTTCGCACTCAAACCTAAAATGGGAATCGTTTGATTTGTTTTTCTAATCCTTTCTGTAGCTTCAAAACCATTCATGATAGGCATTTGTAAATCCATTAAAATGAGACTATAATACTCCTCTGTATGTGCATGAAAAAGGTTCAATGCCTCTAAGCCATTATTTGCAATGTCGAGCTGAATATCTGTTTCATCTAGCATTGCCTCCACTAAAAATTGATTTGTTACATTATCTTCTGCAAGCAAAATTTTCTTCTCTGTGAAATGCTTGAGGTCTTGTACACTTGCTTTATGCTCCTCTGAGTTATCATCTTCAAAGAGAGGATCTGCATGTTTTGCATCCTCTAAATTAATCTCAAAAATAAAACTGCTTCCTTTATGCTCCTCACTCTCAACCCAAATTTTTCCACCCATGAGTGTAACTAACTCTTTAGAAATTGAGAGCCCTAAACCTGTCCCTCCATACTCCCTTGTGGTACTTTCATCAGCTTGAGAGAACTGTTTAAAGAGTTTTTCTTTTGCTTTTTCACTCAAACCAATGCCTGTATCTTTCACTTCACACCGTACTCTATTTTCAGCTTTATAGCTTACAATGATGCTCACTCCGCCATGTTCAGTAAACTTTAAAGCATTCGAGACAAGATTTGTCAAAATCTGTGTCAAACGCAGGCTATCACCTAAAAAATACTTTGGCATTTGTTCATCATATAGCACACGAAGAGACAAACCTTTCTCTCTTGCCTGCGGCTCTTGTTGTGTCATCACTGAGTTTGCTATTTCATAAAGATTTATTTCTATTTTTTCTAACTGAACCTGCCCTGCTTCAATCTTTGAAAAATCTAAAATAGAATTAATGAGTTTAAGAAGGTGCTCTCCAGAGACATTGATGCGTTCAATAAACCCACGCAATTTTTCAGGTATTTTTTCCTGTTTCTTTAAAATCTGTGAAAAACCAATAATCGAGTTCAGTGGTGTTCGTAACTCATGACTCATATTGGCAATAAAGAGTGATTTTGATTTATCGAGCTCAAGTGCTTTGATACGGGATTTTTCAATCTCTGTAATATCTTGATAAATACTCATAAAACAGGTAATCTCATTATCTGCATTTAAAATAGGAAAAATCGTTGCATTAAGCACAAAAACTTCCCCATTTTTTGCCTTATGTTTGAGTGTACCACTCCAAGTCTCTTTTGCAAAAATCTTTTGTTTCATCGCTTTTGCATGAGGATTGTCATGATAGAGTGAACAATGCTCTTTGCCTAAGAAATAGGACTCATCTTTCCCACTCATGATACAAAATTTCTCATTGACAAAACTCAAAGTACCATCAAGATTAAAGCGGTTCACAAGCATTGCACTCTCCATGGCATGCTTGTATTGTTGTAACTCTGTATCTATCTCTCTATTTTGCTCTAGTACTTTTTTATTTGCTGCAAACAACTCTTCTGAGTTGAGTTCTAAGGTGTTTTCTAAAAGTCTTTTTTCTTTTGCAAATTCATCATAACTTTGCGATACACTCTCAAGCAGTGATTGTACATTTTCATCTAAACTTGTGGGATCAAACTCTTTTGAAAAATGGCGTTTGAGCTGGCGTTTGAGGATTCTGTTCATCATTTAATCTTCGTAGATCACCGTTATTGTCATAGTTTGATTATGCAATTGGCAGCTTTGAATATCATCCTCAAAAGGTGCTATCTCTCCATACGAGTAAAAACCAGTGAGTTGCACATCACTTCCAAGTTCTTCTCCTACTGCCTCAATCTCTTCATCTACAAGTTCACTCATAACAATCTTTCTCCCAACACAACTCACTACAAGTCCAAGTGCTGGCTTAGCATTTTTCATATTAGCTATATGTGCTGCTTGTCCTGCTCCTTCTATGAGTAAATCAATATTTGGTTTCATCAGTCTCGCACTAAAACCCTCTGGTACATCGCCCGCAAAAGTAATTGATTTGGTCTCCTCATCTATACCTAAAAGTGTACGAATCACTTCAGGGTCATCCTCTTTTTCTTTGATGCTTAAAGGAAAACGCAGTCCACTGTTTGGTAAATCAGCTGCATATTCACCTAAATAACGTTTATACAAATCAAGGGCTGGTTCACCATCGAGTTCATACAAAACATTTGCTTTAGATTTTGTAATACTTCGAAGTGTTCCAAACTCACTCCAACCACCATAACAACCACTGCCTACATGGAGATTATCGCCATAAAATCCAAGAGCAACAATCACTCGTTCTTTGGGAATATCATTAGCAATAACATAAGTCTCTTCAAAATTTGCACCATCCCCTGCTAAACCACCTGTTTTTGTGATTTGTGTCGCTTTGTTGAAACCTTTGACCATCTCTGAACCATTTAAGTTTAAGCCATCAGAGAGAATAAAAAGATGTTTGAGCCCTGTTTCATCAAACTTACCTGCTAATTCTTGTGAACTCTTTTGTATATCATCCCCATCATTAAAAGAAACAGAGTGCAAAACCACTTCTGAATGCTCAAAACTCACAGCAGTTGCAACCAAAGAATGTTGGCTTATCTCTTCACCTAAAACATTCCCTGCCGATGAACATCCCGCAATCGCTGCATTTGGATAGCGCTCCCTCAAGTACTCATAGTGCTTCGGATCTTTAAAGACCTCTCTATCTCCAAAAATAGTGACAAGATTCACCGAATCTGTTGCGTTAAAACTATTTTGTATTTCCCAATTTCCGTCACTATATGTTGCTGTTTCTATTTGCATCCAAAGACTCCCTATAAAGTTTCTTGAGACAAGTGTAGTCTAATTTTCATAAATTTATACTTTAAAGGTAAAATACTCTTATGCAAACAACTTTATATACCAAAATTATAGAGGCACTTGTAGAGGATGGCTATATCATCCTAGAAGATGCCTTCTCACAAACACTTACAAACGAGTTACTCACGTTAGCCAAACAAGAGGGAGCATACAAAAGTGCTGCTATCTCAAAAAGTACGACTGCTCACATAGACAAAAACAAACGCAGTGATAAAACAAAATGGATAGACCCTACAAACACCACACTCAAAGAGTATCTTGATATTATGCAAGCACTCCAAATACATCTCAATCGCTCTTTATACTTAGGACTCTCTTACTATGAAGCACATTTTGCACTCTATGAACAGGGTGATTTTTATGAAAAACATCTCGATAGTTTTCGAGGAAATAAAAATAGAGTAGTGACGACTGTTTATTATCTTAATGATGGCTGGAGTAATGAAGATGGAGGAGAATTAGTTATATATGATAAAAATGAAAAAGAGATTCAAAGAGTAATGCCAAAGGCAAATACACTTGTTGTTTTTATGAGTGAAGATTTCCCTCATGAAGTCCTCCCTGCAAAAAAGCAACGCTACTCAATCGCAGGGTGGTTTCGAGTCGATACAAAACTCTTTTAAGCTTCTGCTTGCTGTTTTGCAACCTCTGCTCTTACTTCATCCATATTGAGTGCTTTTACCTGTTTGATAAGGTCATGAAGCCCCTCTTCTGGAACAAGCCCAGCTTGCATAAAAACACCAATACCTTCTCTTAAAATCGCTACAGTAGGGATAGAACGAACATTAAAAGAACCCGCTAAACCTTGAGCCTCTTCTGTGTTTACTTTCCCAAATAAAATGTCTGGATACTCTGCTGCTACCTTTTCAAAAATAGGTCCAAACTGTTTACATGGTCCACACCACTCTGCCCAAAAATCAAGAATCACAACATCGTGTGCTGCCACTCTCTCATCAAAATTTGCTTCTGTTATCTGTTCTAATGCCATTATATGCCCTTTATTTAAAAATTTTGAAATTATGCCATAAGAGTCTTACTTTTTCGGCATAATAATCTCAAAATAATCGCCATTGACTCTATCTGTTATCTTTTCCTCTTTTACATCTTTTGGAATGCTAAATTGTTGGTAAAAATTTTGTGAACTCGAAAAGTAGCCATTTTTATCGTGGCGTTCAGTTTTGAGAGCCATCTCTACAGAAGCCATATGGTCTTTAATGGTGAAGTTCAGATTTTTCGCTTTTGCCCCTGCCAATTTAATTCTATAAATATATTTATCTTTTTTCTCTTCATACAAAGGTTTTTTCACATAGAGTTTTGGATTCTCTTTTTTCACTTTTTCTAAAAATGCATTGCGTTTTTTCAGTTTTGCAATCGTATCTTGATACTCTTTTATAATACTTTTGTTATAAGAGAGTTCTTCATTTAAGTTCGGCACATAAGGGTGTGCTGCTAAAAGTGAAGAGGAAAATAAAACTGATGCTGCCACTGAACTCAAAACGAATTTATTAAACATAGTAACTCCTTATGATTTATATAATTACAACAAAATTGTATAACTCACAAGTAAATAATTTTCTAATACTTGGTTAATAA
>WFQD01000440.1 GCA_015487265.1 Sulfurimonas sp.
AAACAAAAGGGATAATAAAAACAAAAGATGATTTAGTAAAATTTATCACTCAAGAAGAAGAGAGAGTAGGTTTTTCTTTCTCGGAAAAACAGATTAATGGTATAAAATTAGCAAACAACAGATTTAATATATTTTCAATAAATGGTTACGCTGGAGCAGGGAAAACAACACTGGCACAATCAATATTGAATTTATATATGCAAACATATCATGAACGAGACATAATTTGTTGTGCATTAAGTGGGGTGGCTGCGAATCGAATTAAAGATGTGACAGGATTTGAAAGCAAAACTATACATTCTTTGTTGGGGTACAATGGCAAAGGGTTTAGATTTGATGATGCAAATAAATTACCATACAGGGTTGTAGTATTAGATGAAGCTGGAATGGTTGATACAGATCTTTTTTATAGATTGTTGTTGGCGATAGATTTCAAAAAAACAACATTGATGATTACTGGAGATAGTGCACAGTTGCAACCAGTACAAAATGGAGATATTTATAATGATATATTAACCAAAAAACTTTGTAACATTGTCACGCTTGATAAAGTTTACAGACAGAGCGAAGAGCAAGTTATTAATCAGTTTGCACAAAGTATCCGTTTGGCAAAAATTCCTCAAGGATACATGGAGCAAACTTTTGATGACTTTCAATTTGTCAATGCTACATCAAACAACATTCTTAACGAAATGATAAAAATCTCTTCAAGTTATAAACAAACTTTAGATAGATTGCTCGCCAATGATAATATTAAAGAGTATCTAAATCACTTTCAGGTTATAGCACCAATGAAGCGTGGCAATTTTGGAGTATATAATATTAATATATTGCTTCAAAAAATATTTAACCCGCTTGAAGATAATAGTGTTTCATTTACTCAGGAAAATATTACCACAACAATAAAACCAAAAGATAAAGTGATCCATTTGAAAAACAGGATAATGAGACTACTAAAGTATGATGATTTTCAACGAGGAAATTTCAAAAACATAGAGGAAAAAAAAGTTTTTAATGGACAGATAGGTGTTGTTGCAAAGATAACACAAAAAGAGGTTTTCGTTTATTTTCCTTATGAGGATTATGTCGCTATCTATACAATGTATGACATACAAAAAGATGTTTTACTTAATCTTGCCTATGCTATTACTATTCATAAATCACAAGGCTCACAGTACAACCATGTTGTGCTTCTTATGTCCAATGCTTATAAACGGATGTTGAATAACCAACTTCTCTATACGGCAATAACTCGTGCGAAAGATTATCTTTATATCGTCGGGGAAAACGAAGCGTTCAAGTATGCAAGTAGTAATAATAAAACGATACAAAGACACAGTTATATTAAGGATTGCACACAAGCAATAAATAGCTAAACCAATTTATTTACGAGTTTATTTACGAGATGAAGTATCGGTTATTTCATCAAATAAACCACATTTTTCCAAAGCCCTATACGCTAAAAACTGCCCAGACTTACCCTCTTTTGATTTGTGTTTGGTGAAGTTATCAAACTCTTTTTTGTTGACAGTTATAATAATTCTTTTTTGATTATTAACAATAGATTGTTTTTTTTCAGTATTACTCATTATTTTCTCTCTTTGATTTTTGTGACAAATTAGAAACTTGCGATAGCAGTCCAGACCTGTTAACATTTTTAAAATCCATCTGATTGGCTTTGTTTATTATCAAATCTTCCATAACTTTTGCGGCAGATATAAAGTCAAGACGAGCAATCTCCGCATCTTCAACACTTAACTTTAGACCAGCGTTTTTTCTAATATAATTATAAAGTTTATCTATCTCAGTAGATAAATGCAGCAGTATTTGTGTCTCAGGTACGTTACAGTAAATAACTTTCGTGTTGTGTTTTTTTGCTAACTCAACTTTCTTGGTTGTATTTCTCATCTTCATCCTCTATGTATCTCAAAATATCATTTTTTACGGCACGTTTTCGCAGAGAGTGTAAAGCATTTAAAACTTCTTTTTCCACTTTTAGGTACTGTTTAATTGTAATAGTTTCAAGATTAGTTTTTTTTGTGAATTTAAAATACTTATTTTTCTTTCTTTTTGACATTGCTCTTACC
>WFQD01000441.1 GCA_015487265.1 Sulfurimonas sp.
ACAGGATATTACTGTGGTCGGCTCCACCCATAGCTAAAAACACTGTTTTTATTTTTGTATTTCTAGTTTTTAGTGATTTTTTTGCTTGTTTAAATTCTTCTCTTAAGAGCATATATTTGCTTCCACACCTTAGTTCACACCCTTGTGGTACTAATCCTTTGTATTTCTTTGCATCTGCACTTATATTATGGTTTAAAAGTATATCACAATAGTGTTTTTCATAAGTATCATCTAATACCATGATGTTTAACTTTGGATGCTTCTCTTTGAGTAGTTTTTCATACTTATAGTCGATGCCGTAGTGATCAATTACTATCATATCTATCTCATACTTTTGAATAAGTGCATCAACTTCTTTTCTATCATTAGATGCTACCAGATCTACTTTATATCCAGCTTCAACTATTTTATGGTTTATATTTCCTTCTAAATCTTGTGTAGCAAAAATGATAGTAGCATTTTCATACTGAGTAGCTAAAACTAAATCACGCATTATATGCCCAGTTCCTAAAGTTGAAGAGGAGTCAGCTCTAAAGAGTATCTTTGTATAGGTTTCTTTTTTTATACTATTTATATTATAATACATTTTCTATTTAGCCTTTGTCGGCATTCCTCTTCATTTTTGAAGAGGTAACTTTAAAGAGTGCACTATACATAAGCTCAGCTCGTCTAAAATCTTCTGGGGTGTCGATATCTTGAACCAATTCTCTAGGCAGAACTATAGGAATGCTCTCCTTTCCAAAAGGAATATCACTCCACTCTTTATCTATCCGCTCCCAGTAAAACTGCCCAGCATCCTGATAAGCCTCTTCAAGATCTTGTGAGCGGGTTTTATAGTGTTCAGGGGTAAACATTTGGCATCTCTCATCTTCTGTAATCTTAAAGGTTCTCTGCACAGGAAAAGGCATACTTGTCACACTAAATGCCATCTTTGCATCGGAGTTTTTTAGCCTCTCGTATCCTTCTCGTAGGTACTTTTCTTGTAAAAATGGAGCAGTAGCATAGAGAGTACAGACATACTTAAACTCTTCTCCTTGTGACTTTAAATACTTTATAGTATGCAAGACAGCATCTGTACTTGTGCTCATATCATCACTCAGTTCTTGAGGTCGCATAAATGGAATTTTTGCCCCATATTCTCTGGCTATTTTTGCTATCTCCTCATCATCTGTAGTGACTATAACACTTTCAAAAAGTTTTGAACTTAGTGCAACTTCTATACTATAGGCAATGAGTGGTTTCCCATGAAATAGCTTAATGTTTTTTTTTGGTATGCGTTTACTCCCACCTCGTGCTGGAATAATACAAATTGCATTTTTCATCTAAAAACTACACCCTCTATATGCATATTTGTTGAGAATATTTAAGACAGTATCGGCTACATACTCTGCATCTTGCATACTCATGGTTTGGTTACAGGGTATGGAAATCTCAGAGTTGTAAAAGTCATTAGCTACAGGAAGTGAAACCATCCCAAACTGTTTTTGATAAAAACTATTTTTATAAATAGGTTTATAATGTACTTGAACCCCTAACCCTCTTGTTTGCATTTCTTTAAATATATCTTCTTTAGGGCAATGTAATTCAGGGTTTAAAATGATAGGGTAAAGATGTCGTGAGCTGATAGTGTTTTTTTCTAATTTTTGTGTTAAGAAAAGTTTTTCATTTTTAAATCGTTCATCAAAGTAACTTGCAATTTCATTGCGTTTGGCTATAAATTTATCGAGTTTTTTGAGTTGTGAACTCCCAAGGGCAGCGGCTACTTCAGTCATACGAAGATTATAGCCCATACTCACCATATCGGAGTTCCATAACTCTTTTTTGAGAACTCCATGCGAGCGAAAGAGTCGTAGTTTCTCGGCATACTCTGCATTGTCTGTGAGTACGGCACCGCCTTCACTTGTTGTAATGGGTTTAATGGCATGAAAACTAAAGATACTCATATCTGCAAAGGTACCCAGTTTTTTTCCATCTATGCTTGAACCGAGGGCATGAGAAGCATCATCTATGAGAAGAAGCTTGTGTTTTTTTGCAATGTTTTGGATTGATTGCATTACTACTGGTTTTCCAGCAAAATCTACGACCACAATGGCTTTTGTTTTTGGAGTAATGAGTTTTTCTATTTGTTTTTCGTTTATATTGCCATCGAGTTTCACATCACACCAGATTGGTTTTGCTCCGAGTTGGACAAACATATTGGATGTAGCGACAAAAGAGATAGGAGTTGTAATGATTTCATCCCCCTCTTGTATACCTATCACACTGTAAGCTGCTTGCAGAGCAGAAGTTCCAGAGTTAAAAACAACAGCATATGCGGCACCAGTGTACTCACATAAATCTTGCTCAAATTGTGCAACACGAGGTCCTTGAGCAAGAAGCCTACTTTGAAGCACTTCATTCACAAGGGCTATATCATCATCTTCTATAAGTTGTGTAGAGTAACTTAACATGTTTCTTCTTTTTCTTGTGTATCTTGGAGTTTTAGGAGTAGTTCCTCATGTGATAACCATTGCTCATTTTTGTTTGAACTATATTCAAAACCTTGTGCTACACTTTTTCCTTTTTCTCCTAGATTATTACTTGTAAAGTCTAAGGGGGCAGAAAAGGTAATACTCGGCTTAATCACAAAATGGTCATGAAATTCAAGTGTGAGGTGTGCATCATCACGAGGGCACATGACTTCATGAAGTTTCTCCCCTGGACGAATACCAATGATTTCTTGTGGTAAATGAGGTGCTATTGCTTTTGCCATTTCTGTCATTTTCATAGAAGGAATTTTCGGTATAAAAATCTCTCCTCCTTGCATGCGAGCAAAGTTTTTGAGAACAAATTCTACACCCTCTTGCAGGGTAATCCAAAAACGAGTCATATTTGGGTCGGTGATAGGGATTGCAGTTGCACCCTCTGTGATGAGGTTTTTAAAAAAAGGTATAACTGAGCCACGAGACCCAAGGACATTGCCATAGCGCACGACAGAGAACTTAATGTCGTGTCCTCCTCTAAAGTTATTGGCGGCGACAAAGAGTTTATCTGAGACGAGTTTACTTGCGCCATAAAGGTTTGCAGGAGCGGCAGCTTTGTCGGTTGAGAGTGCAATCGTATAAGGAACATTGTTACTAATGCATGCATCAATCACATTTTGTGCTCCCATAACATTGGTTTTTATACACTCCATTGGATTGTACTCGGCAATAGGAACATGCTTGAGTGCAGCTGCATGGACAACGAAATCAACACCAGACATTGCTTTTTCAAGTCTTTGCAAATCCCGTACATCCCCTATAAAATAGCGCATACATTTAGCATGGAATTTTTGTTTCATTTCAAACTGTTTGAGCTCATCCCGAGAGTAAATAATGATTTTACTTGGCTTGTATTTTTGAAGTATGGTACGAACAAATTGTTTTCCAAAACTCCCTGTTCCCCCTGTTATAAATATTTTTTTACCATTGAGCATACATTATCCTAAAAGCTTGATATAGACTTCTTAGCAAAAAAAGTGCCATTATTAAAGAAAGTGGTAACTTTACCGATATAATGTGTAGATAAAAATTATAATAATGAAAGATTATTAGAAAAAAGGATTTGTTATGGGTATATCTTCACTCGGGGTTGGCTCTGGAATTTTAACACAAAGTGTTTTAGACCAATTAAGAAAAGCTGATGATTCGCAACGTATTACACCGCTTACATTAAAAATAGCAAATGAAAATGATAAAAGTGCAACGATTGATGTATTACAAGCTTCTATGGTTAATTTACGAGATGCAGCAAATGAAATGCAAAATGTTGATTTATTTAATACTCGTAGTGCAACTGTAACAGGTACATCTATAGGGGTAACTGCATCCATCGCTAGTCCAGTACAAGATTTTACTTTAAATGTAACTCAATTAGCCAGAAAACAGATTAATGAATCTGGATCTTATAGTGCAGATACTGCCCTTGTTGCAACAGCAGGTGCATCAGTAGCAGGTACTCATATGACATTATCGGTTGGTGCAAATTCTTATAATATTAATTATGATAATACGACTACTTTGTCAGGTTTAAAAGATGCTATTAATTCAGCAGCAGGAAGTGATGTGACAGCAAGCATTGTACAAGTGAAGACAGGTGATTATAGACTTTTTTTAAATGCGAAAAATGAGGGGAGTAATCAAAATATCAGTATCACAGATACAAGTGGTTTTCTCTCAGATGATGGTGGTACAACAGCTGCTGGGACAAATTTAACAAGTGGTGCTAGTGTAATTCAAACTGGACTAGATGCAAATTTTACTTATAATGGACAAGCAATCGTGAGAAATAGTAACAATATTACAGATCTTGTCTCAGGATATGATATTACTCTTAAAGAACTTGGGAGTTCTAGTGTGAGTGTTACACAAGATAGAACAAACTTTGATACAAGAGTTGATAGTTTTGTGTCTCAGTATAATGCAGCAGTAACAGAGTTGTCCAAAGAAACAAAATCAAGCACAGACAGTAGTGTTCGAGGGATATTTTCTGGAGATAGTATTGTTAAAGATATGAAAACAACTGTACAAAATATGATGGACCTTATTTCTAATGCTGGTGGGAATATGACTAATTATGGTTTTAGTATCGATCGATATGGTGTTATGAGTGTTGATAAAACAGTCTTACATGCAAAGATGGATACAAATATTGACAATGTAAAAGCTTTTTTTGTTGGAGGTGATTATACTGATGCAAATGGCACAGTTACAACACTAACAGGAGCTTTTAGCTCAATGTATACTACAGTGAATAATATGACAAAAACAAATGGTGATATTTCGAATGTAAAAACAAATATTACTGATAATATAACTACTTTGACAGATAGAAAAACATCAGCGACACAACAACTAGATGCAAAATATGCAATACTAAAACGAAAATATACAGCTTTTAATACACTTATCAATAAGTTTAATTCTGCATCTAGTATATTTACACAATTAACAACTCAAACTACAAAACCCTAAATTTAGCTAAAGAAAAATAGAGAATATACGATGTATATAATACAAACAAAGAAAAGGATTTCAAATGTATGGTAACACAGCTCACAATATATATGCTCAAAATAATGTAGGTGTCGAATCTCCTGTAAAGCTCATAGAAATGCTCTATGAGGGAGTCTTGCGTTTTAATGCACAGGCAAAAAAAGCGATGAAAGATGATGATGTTGAAAAAAGAGTCTATTGGATGAATCGATCTACTGCTATTATAACAGAACTTATCTCCGTCCTCGATTTAAAACAAGGGGATATTGCCCATTATCTTGAAGGCTTGTATAATTATGAAATTCAATTACTTGCTGAAGCTGGTAATGAAAAAAATGTTGATAAGCTTGATGAGTGTAGCCATGTGTTTCGAACACTTTTAGAGGCATGGAGAGAGTCTACAGATGTGGCTTAATAGCCTTAAAATTGCTATAATAGAACAAGATACAGAAAAAATGGCACAATTGATGGATGCACTTCCTCAGTTTGAAAAACAAGAAGAGATTGCCTCAGCTTTGGTACTGATTGCTGAGGCAAAAAAAATGATTGTTGGCTTGAGAGAAGATACCATGCACTCTATGGCACAGATGCAAAAAAGTATAAGTTTTTTAGAATCAACACAACGACCACATACTGCTAAACTTGATATATCCTCCTAAGTCATCTTTTTCTTTTGAATCCCAAAATTTAAACTTCTAAGGGTGTACTCACTCACTACTGCTCCTTTTCTCATACTGAGTATATGTGCAACAGCATCGGCAATATCTGAAGCTAAGAGCCTCTCATTTTCTTTACTTGAAGTCTCAAAACGCAAGTTTTCATAGAAGTTTGAGGCTGTTATGTCTGGGTTGATGTTGGTAATGCTGAGGTTACTTTTGCGTGTCTCTTCAAAAAGTGAGTCGCCAAAAGCTTTGAGACCTGCTTTTGTAGCGGAGTAAACACCTGCAAATTTACTTGCTCGCAATGCTTCAATGGAGTTGATGTTGATGAGGTAACCACCTTGCTTTTTGAGACTTCTAAGGCTTGCATGGGTAAGAAGCATGGGGGCAGTAAGGTTTAAAAAAGTCATTTGTGTGATGGTCTTTTCATGGATTTCTTCATGGGGAGCAAAGACTCCAAAGCCTGCTGCATTTATGAGCGAGAAGAGATTTTTATTTTTGAGTTTTTGGCAGAGTTTGAGTGTCTCTTGCTCATCCGATAAATCAGCCTGCAAGGCTTGAAAATTTTCGCTTTGAAATGTTTCTTGTGTGATGTTTCGACTAATTCCAAGGACTTTGTACCCGAGTAAAAGAAGCTTCTGCGTTATGGCTTCACCAATTCCTGAGCTTGCTCCTGTAACAACTGCTAGTTTTGTCATGACTTTCCTGCTATAATTTTTGTATGAAAAATATTTACATAACTGATTTAGACCACACTTTTTTAAAAAGTGATTTATCTTTAAGTGATTATACTCAAAAAATCTGGAACTCGTATGCGAATGAAGCGATTTTGAGTGTAGCAACTGCAAGAACTTATAAAAAAACGATGCAGTTTTTAGAAGGCTTTGCCATCAATGCCCCGATGATTTTACTCGATGGCGCACTTGTAGCAACAACACAGAAGAAGATTATAGATACAAAATTTATTGTGCAAGAGGTGGGGGATGCTATCATAGAAGTGGGCTCAAAGATGGGAATTTACCCCTTTGTTTTGGCTTTAGATGCAGGAAAAAATTTGCAGGAACTTTTTTTGTATGACACTATTCTCAACCCTTATCAAAAAGAGGTGCTGACTCGCTACACTACAGATGACAACTTGATAGAATGTAAAAAAGTAAGAGCAAAAGAAAAAAACTTTAAAGTCGTCTATATGGGTGAAGAGCAACTTTTAAGAGCATTGGAAGCAGAGCTTAAGACACTTTTTGCAGACAGACTCAAGTATATTCTAGCCCCTGAAGCTTATGTGGGGTGCTGGTTTCTTACAATCTTGCATAAAGATGCGGACAAAGCACATGGCATCCAAAGTGTGAGTGAGTATATGGGATTTGATGTAAACAATCTGACAGTCTTTGGTGATAATTTGAACGATTTAGGAATGTTTACACTTGCTGGTACATCAGTTGCGGTGAGTAATGCGCAAAAAGAGGTGAAAGAAAAAGCCGATGTCGTGTTAGAGTTTAGCAATGATGAAGATGGTGTCGCAAAATATTTACAAAGGTTAAGAAATGTCTAAACAATCAACCCTTCTCCCTATGTTTATTATAGGAGTTCTATTTTTTATTTTTGGCTTTGTGACATGGCTCAATGGTTCATTAATCCCTTTTTTAAAGGTTCTTTTAGATTTGAGTAGTTTTGAAGCACTTTTTGTGAGTTTCGCTTTTTATATTGCCTATACTGTGATGGCACTCCCCATGGCGGCATTACTCGAAAAAACAGGCTATAAAAATGGTATGGCAATCGGGCTAGGTGTGATGGGAGTGGGGAGTTTACTTTTTATCCCCGCTGCGTTTAGTGCAAGCTTTTTACTTTTTTTAGTCGCTTTATTTACATTAGGAACAGGGCTTACTATACTCCAAACAGCTTCAAACCCTTACATTGTGTTACTCGGGGACATTAAAAGTGCTGCAATGCGCATTAGCATTATGGGGCTTATTAACAAGAGTGCAGGGGTTTTAGCTCCCATTGTTTTTACACTGCTTATCTTTTCAGATATGGGAAATGCTGCAACTTTGAGTGCAGAAGAAACAGCAAATCTAGCCTCTCGTTTAGTCATGCCTTATGTTTCTATGGCAATACTACTTTTTTTACTCATTGGACTTGTAAAGTTCTCGTCCCTCCCTGAACTCGAATTTGAGAAAAATGAGACACAAGACAATGCGTCCATCTTTAGTTTTCCTCGTGTTGTTTTAGGAGCAGTTGCACTCTTCTTTTATGTAGGCATAGAAGTCATAGCAGGGGACACCATAGGTCTTTATGCACAAGATATAGGCTTACTCAATGCAACGGCATTGACTTCTTATACCATGGTCTTTATGGTCATTG
>WFQD01000442.1 GCA_015487265.1 Sulfurimonas sp.
GATAATAAACTTATTATGAGGAATATTACTGAATGAAAAATTATATAAAAGATCAAATCAAAAAATCATATGAAACAAAACAAAATATTTATGAGAATGAAGATTTAATTAATAAAATTGAAGAAGTTGCACAAAAATGTGTAGCACTCTATCGTGGAGATAAAAAGACCGTTTTGGCTGGAAATGGTGGAAGTGCTGCAGATGCACAACATATTGCAGCTGAACTTGTTGGGCGTTATGGATTTGATAGACCTTCTATCCCATCATTGGCACTCACTACGGATACTTCCAATTTGACAGCGATTGGAAATGACTATGGGTATGACCAAGTTTTTTCTCGCCAACTTGAAGGGATGGGGCAAGAGGGTGATATTTTTATAGGAATTTCAACTTCTGGAAACTCGGTTAATATTATAAAAGCTTTTGAATCAGCAAAGCAAAAAGGGATTTTTACAGTAGCATTAACTGGTCGTGATGGTGGAGAGATGGGAAAACTTGCAGATATTGCTTTAATAGTTCCCTCGGATTCTACACCCCGTATTCAAGAATCTCATATCTTAATTGGTCATATCATTTGTGATATTATTGAAAAAGAGATATTTGCTGATGGAGTAAGTGTTTAGTTTATGAAAAAGGCACTTTTTTTAGACCGTGATGGTGTGATTAATGAAGAGATAAATTATCTTTATAAAAAAGAAGATTTTGTTTTTATCGATGGGATTTTTGAATTTGTTAGGCATTATCAAAGTCTAGGTTATTATATTTTTGTAGTTACAAATCAATCAGGAATTGCACGAAAATATTATACAGAAAATGATTTTAAGCTACTCACTACTTGGATGAAATCAGAATTTTTAAAACAAAATATTGTTATTGATGATGTTTATTTTTGTCCGCATCATCCAGATATAGATGGAGAATGCTCTTGTAGAAAACCAGAACCGGGTATGCTTTTAAGAGTAGCTGAAGAGTACGATGTAGATTTAGAGAATTCTATTATGATTGGTGATAAAGAACGCGATATTGAAGCAGGACTCAATGCAGGAGTACAAGAAACGTATCTATTTGATGCAAGTGAAACAATCAAAGTATCTAAGGCGACAAAAATAGTTTCAAAACTCGAAGAAATATGGAAATAAAATGTTGATTTTAAATAGCGGTGGAACTTTTAATAAACGCTATAATGCTATAAATGGAGAGTTAGAAGTACCTTATGATAATAAGGTGATTGAAGAGATTCTTGAAAGTGTGCATTTGAAGTATGGACTTGCTGGTGTTGTCTATAAAGATAGTTTAGATATGGATAGTCAAGATAGAAAAATATTAGCGAATATTATTATGGAATCAAGTGAAGATACTTTTGTAATTATACATGGAACAGACACTATGGATATAAGTGCTGAATTTTTATCTGAAGTTTTTGATGATAGAAAGATTATTTTGACAGGGGCAATGCAACCTTTTGAAATTGATTCTATAGAATCTTCTTTAAATTTAGGGATGGCAATAGGTTTTGCACAGGCAGTAGAAGTGAATGGTGTTTATATATGTATGAATGGATTTGTCAAACCATGGAATCAATTAGTAAAAAATAAAAATATGGGAAGATTTGAATTTGTCGAATAAAGTTGCTTGTAGTCATTGTCATTTAGAATTTAACGAAGAGGTGATGATAAAAGATGATGAACATTATTTTTGTTGTCATGGATGTCAAGGAGTTTTTCATCTTTTATCAGATGAAGGATATGAGAGTTTTTATGCGAAGGCGGGTGATGTTAAGCTGACACCACCAACAAAACAGTATGAGGACTCTTCTAATTTTGATGCTCCTGCCTTTTATGATAGGTTTGTAAAAGTAAATAGCGACGGATTTAGTGAAGTCTCTTTGATTATCGAAGGTATTCACTGTTCTGCTTGCGTTTGGCTCAATGAAAAGGCTCTGCACAATATGGATGGAATTGTAGAAGCAAATATTAATTTTACGAACAATAAAGCGAATATTGTTTGGGCAGATAAAGTCACAAAACTCTCACAGATAATTGATATGATTCGTGCTATTGGGTACAATGCTTATCCTTATGATGCACAAATTCAAGAATCTCATGCGAATAAAGAACGAAAAGATTATTATTTGCGTATGGCTGTTGCTATTTTTGCATCGATGAATATTATGTGGATTGCAGTAGCACAGTATGCGGGTTATTTTTCTGGTATGACACAAAATATTAAAACGATTTTAAATGTGGCAGAGTGGATACTTGCAACTCCTGTACTCTTTTATAGTGGATGGATATTTTTTCGTGGTGCTTACTATGGAATGAAAACAAAAGTAGTCAATATGGATATTCTTGTGGCTACGGGTGCTTCTCTTACCTATATTTATTCTATCTATATCACTCTTTTTAAAGAGGGTGAAGCCTATTTTGATTCTGTAAGTATGATTATTACCTTTGTGCTCATTGGGAAATTTTTAGAAGTCCTGAGTAAAAAAAATGCAGCAGATACTTTAGATATTATGGGAAAACATATTCTAAGTGAGATAAATATTTTACAAAAGAATACTGTTGTTCCTTGTAAATTAACTGAAGCGAAAGTTGGTGATATTGTTGTTATTAAATCAGGGGAAAAAGTGCTTCTTGATGGTGAAATCATTAAAGGGTCTGGCTCTTTTGACGAATCAAGTTTAACTGGAGAGAGTGAGCCTATATATAAACAAGTTGGAGATAGTGTGATTAGTGGTACAGTGAGTATTGATGCAGATGTTCAATTTCGAGCAAGTAAAGATTTTGAACACTCAACACTCTCCCATTTAGTGCATCTTCTTGATAATGCAATGGCAAAGAAACCAAAAATTGAGCAACTTGCAAACACTTTATCTGAGTATTTTTCTACTGTTATTTTACTGCTTTCTGTGATAACTTTTGTTGTGTGGTGGCTTTGGCCTCATAGTTTTGAAGTTGCATTTATGGTGGGAATTTCTGTCATTGTCATTGCATGTCCTTGTGCCTTAGCTCTTGCCACTCCTGTGGCTACTTTAGTAGGTTTGAGTATTGGTGCAAAGCGAGGAATATTGTTTAAAGAGGCTGCACAGCTTGAAACTATGGCAAAAATAGATACACTAGTTGTTGATAAAACAGGGACTTTAACTGTTGGGAAACCTCGTGTAGAGAAAGAAATCATTCTAAAAGAATTTGATAAAAATTTACTTTATGCTTTGACATCTTCTTCAAAACATCCTATTTCACAAGGTGTGAGTGCGTTTACACAAGAAGATGATTTTATAATTTATAATTTTGATAGTTATATACAACATCAAGCATTGGGAATCGAAGCGAAAATAGCTAATAAAACTTTACTTGGTGGGAATGCAAAACTGATGCAAATGTACGGGATAGAAACTTCGTATGTGAGTGAAAAAACACTTTTCTTTTTTGCAATAGATAAGCAGTTAGTAGCAATATATGAACTACAAGATAGTATAAAAAGTGGGGCACAATCTTTGATTGAAGATTTGCAATCGAAAAATATAGAGATTGTTATGCTTACAGGTGATACAAAAAATGCAGCTTTGGAGGTTGCTAAGAATCTTGGTATAGCAAATATTTTGTTTGAACAAACACCAGAACAAAAAGCAGATTTTATTACTACACTGCATAAGAAAAATAAAAAAGTGGTTATGGTGGGTGATGGAATTAATGATATATTGGCACTTTCAAGTGCAGATATTGGGATTGTTATGGGAAGTGGAAGTGATATTGCTGTTGATGTGAGTGATGTAATATTGCTCAATGATTCATTAGAATCACTCAAGGATGCTTTTAAAATTTCTCGAACAACATATAAACTTGTAAAACAAAATTTGGCTTTATCTCTTGTTTACAACGGGATAACAATTCCTTTAGCAATGGGTGGGTATATTATTCCTCTTATTGCGGCAATCTCGATGAGTGTGAGTTCCTTACTTGTTGTGGGGAATTCTCTACGTATAAAATTACAATGGAAATATAACTAAGGAAATAATATGGATGGATGGTTAATTGCAATGATGCTTGGAGGTTCAATATTTTTAGGTGGACTTGCATTACTCGCATTTTTATGGGCTGTAAAAAATGGGCAGTTTGATGATGAAGAGAAATTTTTAAATGCTACCAAGTATGACACTGAAGCTGATCTAAATGATGCTGTGAATTTAGAGAGAAAAAAAGAGAAATTAAAAAAAGAGTATAGACCAGAATAAAATGAATCACCTAAAAGGTGATTCTAGAAAATTACTATTTTCCTATAGTTTGTGCGAAAGCTTCTAAATCAGCATCGCTATATCTAGCAACTTGACCTTTCATAAGACCTTTCATTGGACCACCGAATGTACCAGCTTTGTAACCTTTAAGAGCTTCTGCAATTTCTGCATGGCTTAAATTAGCAACAACTTTAGATTTTCCCATAGCTTTTTTCTCAAAGTGAGCACCATGACAACCTTTACAAGCACCAGAATTTACACCAGCAGAGAGAGTAGAAGCTACACTTAATGCAGCGATTGAAGCGATAACGATTTTTTTCATTATATTTCCTTAAAATAATATTTCGGAGGTATTATATTGGTTTGCATCTTAAATACTTATTAATGAATTAAAAGGTATTATTA
>WFQD01000443.1 GCA_015487265.1 Sulfurimonas sp.
GTATTAATCATAAACTGATTATGAAAAATAAATGGTGCATAGCCTGAAAATTGATAGACCCAAATAAAACGCATTGCTACTGAAAAAGAAAAAGCAATAAGGATATAAAACAGTGTAAGTTTTGTTTCTTGTGTGATACTATTTTTCAAAGATAACCTTTTATTTTTATGTTCATTTTAGCCGATTTTCATTAATGCGTCAATCAGTCTAACATCTCATTTACCCGCTCTTCACTCTTCATCTGCACTCGAAATTCTACCCGTCTTGCTTTCTCTTGCTCTCTCAGTTGAGAAAATGCCATGCCATTGGCTCGAAAGTGTTGCTCTAACCACTTTCTATTTTTTTGCACGACCTCATCATCTAAACTATAACAAAAGCTAAGTACACTATAGGCTCTCTCTTGTGAAAGTTTCATATTTTTCAAGTATATTTCTTCTTGCGTATGAGCATTTTTCCAGCTGTTTGAAGTATATCCTTCGACTCGTAACTCTTCTACTTCATCTTTGTACTGAGGGTCTGTCACTATTTTTAAGTACCTTACAAAAAATTCCTTGAGTATCATTTTAAATTGACTTTTTATATCACTTTTAGAGATTGCAAAAAGAACTTCTTGTGATGCAAATACGATAGAATTGTCCTTTGTAATCGTCGCATCCCAATTTTTCAAGTCATTTTCAAACTCGGCAAAAAGTGCCTCATTAAGGTTTGCTTTTGTATCTCTATACTCTATGGCTATATCTTTTATCTCTTGTTTTTCAGCCTCTACTTTAACCATAAAACTAATAGCAATAAAAAGAAAGATGAGCATCAATCCTGACATCATATCGGAGATGCTCATCCACTCGTGACTCGATTCTTTACTCATTTTTAAATTTTTCTATAAGTGAGAGGATTGTCGAGAGGGTCATACCAACGATAGAGGTGAAAAAGGCCGTTTTGAGTCCTACTAAAATATCGTTCACACTCTTTGTAATATCATTTGGGTCAAAAGCTTGTAAGCCTATAAATATTCCTACAAATGTACCAAGAACTCCCATACTGACTATCTGACTTTTTAAGTCTTTTTTTGTTTTGAGTTCTAAAAATGTGAGAACAAACATAAAAACTACAAAAGTGATATTGACAGGGTCGAGAAGAACATTTTGCAAAGAACTCAGGCTTGATTGCTTTGACTTTTTAGCGATTGTGCATTTTCCAAGAGCAAGTTCGCCTCTATTGATAGCAATGATTTTTTTACTAATACCTTCAATACGAGCCAACTCATTCACATCCTCAAAACAGCCATTTATCTCTCGATACATAACTATTTTGTGTGCTTTCGCCTTGCCGACACCATTGAGTTCTAAAAATTCACTCGCTGTGGCATTATTGATATTTACAATGCCAAAAAGAGAAGAAACACTCAGTAAACACAAAGCAATGAATTTTAAGATAAGAACTCCTTTTAATTTTACTCTTTTATTTTTTCATAAAAGTAGTTTGTAGCCTCTACAAAACCATCAACACTTCCACAATCAAAACGCTTTCCATCAAACTTATAAGCCACCACTTTCCCAATCTTTGCCATCTCTAACAAAGCATCAGTAATCTGAATCTCTCCACCTTTTCCAGGCTTCGTTTCTCTAAGTACATCAAAAATATCTGGTGTTAAGATATAACGACCTATAATCGCTAAATTACTTGGTGCATCTTGTGGATCTGGTTTTTCAACCATATTATTGACCCGTACAAGAGCTCCTTGTTTATAACTCTCATCTTTAATGACGTCGCCCGCTATCACACCGTACTTGTTACTCTCTTCTTTTGGAATTTCCTCAACGGCCACTACACAGCATTTATACTTCTCATAGATTTTCACCATTTGAGTCAATACTCCTGCTTTGTCACAATCACACAAATCATCTGCAAGAACAACACCAAAGGGTTCATTCCCGATAAGTGTTTCACCCGTTAAGATAGCATGTCCTAAACCTTTCATCTCTACTTGGCGAGTATAAGAAAAAGTACAAGCATTAATAACACTTCGAATTTCTGTCAAATAATTTTCTTTAGAAGTCCCTTTAATCTGATGCTCAAGTTCATAAGAAATGTCAAAATGATCTTCAATAGAGCGTTTTCCTCGACCTGTTACAATTGCCATAGTCTCTAAACCAGCTTCTATTGCCTCTTCCACACCATATTGTAAGAGTGGTTTTGTGAGTACAGGGAGCATCTCTTTAGGAATTGCTTTTGTTGCAGGAAGAAAGCGTGTTCCATAGCCCGCTGCAGGGAAAAGACATTTTTTTAATTTATTCAAAGTGTGAGCCTTTAATTTTTTCTAATTATAGTTCACATATACTTCTAATCTACTTATAAAATCTGTTTCTTATTTGTCAATTTTTGTAAATAATTTGAAATGTTGATTAAAGAAAAAGTAACCAAAGATATCATTAGTCCAGGAAAAAAGCTTACCCACCATGCTATCTCTACCACATCTTTTCCAGAACTCATGATACTCCCCCAACTCATTTGTGGTGCGACAATACCCAGACCTAAAAAGCTTAATCCTGACTCGGCAAGGATGGCTCCGCCAACTCCAAAAGTAAAACTTACAAAGTAAATTGGAGCAAGTAAAGGAGCATAGTATTTTAAAAGAATTTTACTTTTGCTAACCTTTGCAATTTTCAAAATCTTCACAAAGGCTTGTGAAGATATTTTAAAGCTTTCTGAACGCACAAGACGTGCAGTTGTCATCCATCCTGTAAGAGAAATAATAAAAATAAGTACCCACACAGAAGCATTCACATAACTAACTAAGGCCAAAAGTAGAAAAAATGTCGGAAAGGTTAAGAACAAATCAACAACAACGACAAAAGTTTTATCGACATATGAGCGCATATACCCAGCAAAAGAACCAAAAATCAAACCTATAAAAGAGGCAATAAATGCACTACCAACCCCAATAGTAAGTGAGACTTTCCCCCCTTCTATCAAACGAGCCAGTATATCTCTTCCTAATCTATCTGTCCCTAAAACATGAGAAAATGAAGGAGCTAAAAGTATAGAATCTTTATCTAAAACATAAGGACTCAGTGTATAAAAAACATCTCCAAAATAAGAGAAGAGAAATATAAAAAGAAGAAGGAACAAACTAAACTTTGGCATTGAAAATTATTGTTTAATTCCAAGCAGTGTTTGCATCATCTGATCAATTGTAGAAATCACCTTCGCAGCAGCCCCATAAGAAGTTTGGTATTTTATGAGATTAGTCATCTCTTCATCAATATTTACTTTTGAAGTTGAAAAGTACTCCAGTTGTGTAGCATTAAACTGTGTCGAAACTGTTTCATTTTTTAAAACAGCTGCGTTTGTATTGGTTCCAACATATGTTGCTGTAATGTCAAACATCCCATAACTTGTTGTGTTGTATGTTTGGGAACCAACTTTATAATCATAATTTTCAAATTGCTGTTGAATCATACTCAGTGCTACCCTATTGTCACCTGTTGTACTTGAAAAACCAGCATGTATCTTTGTAGAATTATCATGTAAAGCTTGAGTAAGTTGTATATCTTGTGCACCCGTTCCATCAAAATACCTCCCCAAACCTAAAGCACCTGCAAAATTACTTCCTGAAGCATAAGAAGCATCTTTCAATTTATCAGCAATTGCAAAAGTATAACCAGAAGCTTGTGCCGCTGCATTGATACCTAAACTTAATCTATATTCACCTGTTCCTGGTGTTAATTGATAATTAAATTCTGTCAAAAAACTATTAACATCATTCGTAGCACTTCCATCTCCATTATCATCAACTTGTGCTTTTAATTGGTGTTCTATAGAATTAACATTCGTTCCACTCGGGTCACTCATAGTCGTTGCTGCATCTATATTTATAGTTCTTCTACTCACTTCTTTTCCATTAATATCATAAATCACAACATCAAAAGCACCTGCCTTAATGTTTGTACCAGAAGAGACTAATGATCTTGTAGATAAGTCTATTTTTGTATTATTAGAAGTCATTTGAGTTGTAGCACTTGATGCATACAAATTGTTTGTAGACTCTATCAAGCCTTTTGCAAAAGCATCGAGCTGTGAACTGACAGTTTGTACTACCCCATCTAAGGGAACACCACTTGTTGTATCTAGTACCCTGCCCCTCAATGCAAACATAGCACCTATTTTACCACCAGTAATTTCTTCATTCATAGGAATGAGTTTCCCATCTTGTCTCTCATAGGATACATCATAAAAACCTAAAGCATTTGTATTATTCGTAAGTTTGAGTGGATGATAAGTACTCCCGTCTACAATATTAAATCCATTCACACTCAAAGTATAACTCCCTGTTCTCGTATTTGAATGAGTATCTATTTGTGTATTTGCAGTTATTTGTCCTACTTTTACATTAGAACCAACAAGTTCTGAAAGTGTTTTTTCGAGAACATTGCGTTTATCACGTAAATCATTGGCACTATATCCCTTGCCTGATTCAGCTGTATCTATTTGTATATTTAATTTAGCTACCTGAGAAGCTAAATCATTCACTTTATTAATATTAACTCCAAGTTGATCATTAATCTGATTTTGTAGACTTTTCACCTTATCTTGTGTCTGTTTTATATGTTGTGTAAGTGTAGTCGTCTGCTTTGCCAATGCGACTTTAATCGCATCATTTCCTGGATTATCGGCAAAAGTTTGCCAAGCATTATAATATTGTGCTAAATCTGCCTTAATCCCGACCCCATCGATCTCTGGAAAATAGGTTGATAATGTTTTAAGCTGTTGTTGTTCATAATCGCTATAGCTTTTATCTGCAGAGACTGTACTATACCTATCAAATACAAAATTATCAAAAACTCTTTTTATATCTTGTATCTCTGTACCATTGCCTACTTGTCCAGGTCTTGCTGTGATTGGTGTTGCAGCAGAGGTAACAACTTTTTGTCGTGTATAGCCTTTTACCTCAGCATTAGAGATATTATGTCCAGTGGTATTAATTCCTACTTGTGCAGCATTTAAACCTGTATATCCGATATTGAGGGAATTAAGTACAGAAGCCATCTTAGACCCTCACTTCAAGAATTGATGGGTCTTTAGAGGCAACTTTATTATAACCTTGCATCTCTGTTGGCACCAATTTCTCTAAAAAATTATTATATACATTACTTACAAGTAACACAAATTTTGCATATTTTTTATTGACTTCTCTTAAATTATTCAGTTCTACTTTTAGGTCATCGAGTAAGTTATGTTGTTCTTTGTTGAGTAAATCAGGAAGTTCGGCTTGTGGGTGTGTTGTCATAAGTGTCGATATTTCATAATCTATCATCGCTTTTTTTTGCTCAAAACTTTTTAATTTATCTTCTTTGAGCGATAATCTTTCAAATTGTGCATCATTTTGTGCTAATTTTATATCTTCTATATCTGACTCTGTTATTTTTATTAAATCTCTTAAATCAGCTAAGGCACTTTGTAAATGATGCGACAACATATCGGACTCCTGTTTTTTATTACTTACATCAATTCATCAGCAATTTTTTTTGATAATGCTTCTAAATCAATCTTATACTCACCCGAGGCAAGCGACGCTTTTATCTGTTCTATTTTACTTGTATCACCCTGTTTTGTAACATTCAAAGAAGTTTTTTGTGTTTTTGTATCACTTTGAACTGCCCCGTATGCATTACGAACAAGAGAATTATTTGTTTGTGAAATCATAATTTATCCTTTAGTGACTACATCGACACTTTTGATAAATTTTTTAGCTTTTTTGACTTAAATAATCATACAACATCTGTGAAAAACCAAAGCTCCCTGCACTTGCTTTAGAGAGTTCATCTCTATACATCGATTTATATATTTTATCTCCTGGATCTTTTTGATCAGAGAAAAGGTTTTTTTCATCTTTCATTGCATTATCCATCATCATTTTAATGATTACTGATTCAAAAGCATCTGTTTGCGCTCGTAAATCTGCATCTTCTGCCTTCGGATTAATCTTTGGAATGGTATTTTGTTGTGTCACTGTTTTAATATTTGATGCCAATGCATTCATGCCATAATAACTCATTATATAATCTCCAAATCAGCAGAGATACTCCCTGCACTTTTTATAGCCTCTAAAATTGCGATAATATCTTTAGGGGAAGAACCCAACTTTTGTAAAGCACGAACAAGATTAGCCACTGTCGTTGTCCCCTCTTTTGTATAAAGTTGATTTTCATTTAAGCCAATGACTAAATTCTTATCAACAGGCATAGATCCTTGTGGTTTTTGTGCCGTTTCATTTTCAACTATTTTTATAGTAATCTCTCCATGGGTGAGCACTACCGGTTTTATTTTGATTCCAACTCCAGCAACAATTGTTCCTGTACGTTCATTGATAATAATCTTATTTTTCACCTTATAGTCCATATCTATTGTTTGTACTTCCGCTAAGAACTCTATCATTGAACGATTTTTTGGACATTTGAGTTTCACACTGCGAGAGTCTATCGCCATAGCGACCTGTGTCGAATAAAACTTATTAATCGCTTTTTGTACCGCAACAGCATTGTGAAAATCAGCCTCTTTTAAAGAGAGTGTCGCATACTTTTGATTATAAAGATTGACATTAATTTCTCTCTCAATCACACCCCCGTTATAGACAATACCAGTCGTTGGATGTGTTTGAGAACCTGAACCGCGAGTGTTACGCCCACCAATACTAATACTCCCTTGAGCAAGAGCATAAATCTTTCCATCCACCCCTTTTAAAGGTGTCATTAAGAGAGTTCCACCCTCTAAAGACTTTGCATCACCAATAGAAGAGACTGTAATGTCAAACTTGTCCCCTTGTCGTGAAAAAGGTTTCATTGTTGCTGTAACCACAACAGCTGCCACATTTTTTGATTTTATATCTGTTGCACGCATATTGATATTCATCGCTTTGAGCATATTGGCGATAGATTGAAGGGTAAACTTTGAGGTAGTGCCATCTCCTGTTTTTTGCAAACCAACCACAAGTGAATAGCCAATAATCTGATTTTCCCGTACACCGACAATGCTTGAGATGTCACTAATTTTCGTAGCATACAGACTCGAGATAAAAAGCACAAAAAGTATAAAAATTTTCATAAACTATCCTTAGAATTATGCAAAGATAGCAATATCTATTCCATTTACACTTCTTCGAGGTAAGTTAAACTTGTATTTCCAAATTTTTTTGTTTTTTTGACACTATATACACCTAAATTTTCTGGTATTTTAAGTCCACTCATATGTTCTATGATAATATGCTCAACCACTTCAACTGGTAAATTAGCAATCAGTTGCATTGTTTTTTCATAAATATCTTCCATACCTTCACGAATACTAAAAGGAGGGTCAATATAAAAGTATGCCTTTTTCTTCTGCTTTTTCAGCCGTGCAACAACTGCTTGAATATTACTAAAACTATCTCCACCTAAAACACTGCAAGCCTTTGGATCGGTTAAGGCGATATTGGCTTTGAGTGTTTTTAAAGCTTCTCTATCTTTTTCCATAAAGATAATCTCTGATGCCCCACGGCTTAATGCTTCAAGCCCAATGGAACCACTCCCTGCAAAAACTTCTACAAAAGTAGCATCTACAATGGCAAATTGCAAAGTATTAAAAAAAGACTCTAAGACAATCGCTTTTGAACTACGAGTTGTTGTTTTTGAGGGGAGTTTTAAAAGCTTGCCTTTAAATTTTCCAGCAATTATTTTTTTTGTCAATCTTTTTGTATTATTTTTCATAAAATGCTTTTACTACCCGTAGAATATTTGCTTGATACTCTTGTGTCAATGCTTCTATACGTTTTTCTAAGACACTAAAATCAAGGCTCCCTTGTGTTTGTATTGTTTGTGTTGCTACTGGTGTATGGAGACTTTTATACTTTTTCTCTAACTCTATGAGCAACTGTGCTTTAGAAAATGGCTTGAGTAAATCAGCACCACTCTCACTGGAGATAAAAAAACAGCGTTCATCATCAACACAGGCAACATCACGAACAATAATATCGCTTTTTTTTGCTACACTCAGATACTTTTGTAAGAAAAGTTCTAACGACTTTTGTAAAAGCGGTGACTGGCACTCAACAGCTACTTTCATTTTCATCCTTATAAATTATACTCTATGCTATAGTGCAAATCTTCATCTAAATCAGAGAGACTCTGCAACATCCACTCTAAATAGGCTCTATCATTTTGTGCAATCTCTTCAATGTAGTGTCCCTTATATTTTCCAAAGTCCAATTTTTCAAGTAAGACATTTTCACTACTTAATTGCACTAATGCTTCTACATCTGCCATCTGTGACAAATAGTCAAAGAGTAAGTGACACACAAGTGCATCACCTAATGCATGATGTGCAAATAAAGCATCTTTAATTCCATACACTTGCTTCAAAGCCGTTTCTTTCTTATAAAGTCGCAATTCATAACGCAAAAACTGCAAAGAAAACTGTTCACACTCGGGAATGAGATGCTTTGTAGTACGCAGAGTGTCTATCACCCTCCCCTGCCACAGCACTCCTGCGTTTGCTAGTTTTTGCAGTACAAAATTGCTGTTGTGTGAGACTAAGATATTTGTACTGCTATTATATTTTTGTAGGTACTGATACATTTCACTTGCTACAAAAGGTGGTTTTTCTACAATCATTTCCTTTGTAATATGATGAATACTTGAGGCTTCAGGAGGTATTTTTTTGCCTTCATTCACCAGTGCATAGCGGTACTCTTTTGTTGTTTTATTCAAAAGTCCAAGCGAAACTATTGTATCACTCTCTTCAAGACCTGTTGTCTCTAAGTCTAAAAAAATCAACATCTTTTTACCCGCACAAGCCGACAACGAGAGGAGAGTACAATAAATGAAAAATAGCCTGCTACCAAAATAAAAGCATATAAAAAATAGATACTAAACCAATCAAACAGAGCCTTATACTCACCAAAAATCTGTGTTATCACAAGTGCTAAGACCATTTGTGCTCCTACAAGCCAAATGAGAAGCAGTAACCATTTTCTCCAGACTCTTTTAATATCACCATAACCTACCACACGAACCATCTCACTCTTCTCTTTTTTCATACATTGTAAAAGTTTAAGCTCATACCCCTGCAAACAATGATTAAAAACTCTTTTTAAACTCAAAAATAGTGCAAGCAGTACAGTTACACTCCATACCAGAGGAAACCAAAAAAGAAAAACCTCTAACAGTGCTTGATACACTGCCTCATTTAAAGCAATACTCCCTTGTTTTATATACACAAACAGTGTTATTATAAACGCAACAACTCCGGCAAATCCCAAGCTGCTGAGTGTTACAAAAAATGCCCATTTTTGCCAAAGTAAAAAATAAAACTTAGCCAATTTTCTTCCTAAAAGGCTCCATCATCGTATGATAATGTTCTAAAGTCATAAAACTTTTTTCAAAACGGTAGCGAATAATAAACTCAACCACCCGATCTTTGAGTGTACTCTCTACATTTTCAACACGACCAAAATAGGCTAATGAAATATTTTTACTCTTCACACTTGCCGTTTTATCATAACTGATGGCTAAAATTTGCAGGTACTTTCCCTCTTTAATCTCACCCAAATGCTCACTTGTCAAGGAAGCGCCCGAGAGATTAATCGCCTTAAAATCAAAAAGTTTTTCAAAACTCTCTACTTTTTTATCAATTCCAAGTTCTGTAAAAATCTCTTTTAAAAGAAGCATATTCTCTTTACGTGCCATTTCATAGCTTGATATTTTATGGGTCAAATTTTTCAATCTATCAAGGGCTGAACTCATGAATTTTCCTTTGCATTATTAGCTGATAAAAGTATATCAAAATATTAATAAGATATAATGTTACTACTTAAAATTACTAAAGAGACTTATGGATTACTTACAATTACAAAATATAGACTCCCTTGCAGGAACAATCGAAATTTCAGGTGCAAAAAATGCATCCTTACCACTTATTGCAATGACAATTTTAGCAAAAAAAAGTGTAACAATTACAAACTTACCGCAAGTTGCTGACATTAGAACCCTTTTAAAACTTCTCTCAAACCTTGGGGCAACTGTCACATTTGAAGGCACCAAAGCAGTGGTAGACACTTCTGTGCTCACACAAACAAAAGCAACGTATGACATTGTCAAAACCATGCGTGCTTCTATCTTGGTACTCGGTCCTATACTTGCTCGTTTTGGACACTGTGAAGTCTCACTTCCTGGAGGCTGTGCTATTGGTCAAAGACCTATAGATTTACACCTCAAAGCACTTGAGCAAATGGGTGCACACATAGAGATAAAATCAGGCTATATTGAAGCCACAACACCCAATGGCTTACAAGGCTGTGAAATCATTTTTGATAAAATCACCGTTACAGGAACAGCCAACATTGTCATGGCGGCTGTCCTTGCAAAAGGAAAAACCACCCTCACAAACGCAGCACGCGAACCAGAAGTTGTACAACTGTGTAAAATCTTACAAAAAAGTGGTGTTCGTATTGATGGTATTGGGACGGCAATTTTAACCATTTATGGAACAGATGGCAAACTTTTAGACATAGATAGTTTTGATGTCATTCCCGATAGAATTGAAGCAGGAACATACCTCTGTGCAGGTGCTATCACACAATCAGAAATCACTCTGACACATGTTGAACCAAAGCACCTGGGTTCTGTACTTGCAAAACTTGAAGAGATGGGCAATACTTTCACACTCACAGAAAATACCATTACTATTCATCCAGCCAAAGAGATTAAACCCGTGAAGCTTGTCACCCAAGAGTACCCTGCGTTTCCTACCGATATGCAGGCACAGTTTTTAGCACTTGCTACGCAAGCTCATGGTGTTTCGATTATAGAAGAAAAACTTTTTGAAAACCGTTTTATGCATGTAAGTGAGCTCCAACGCATGGGAGCCGACATTACACTCAACGGGCACACAGCAACTGTCAATGGCAAAACAGCACTCAGTGGCACAGATGTGATGGCAACAGATTTACGAGCTTCAAGTGCTTTAGTTTTAGCAGGACTCATCGCAGAGGGAGAGACAAATATTCATAGAATCTATCATTTAGACCGTGGTTATGTTGCCTTAGAAAAAAAACTAGAAGCCGTTGGAGCAAAAATAAAAAGATTAAAAGAGTAGCAGTATGCTTACTCTTCAAAAATAATCATATCATAAATACTGCGTTTTGTTACCAAGGCTTTATCATGTGAAACAGAGTGTGCATTTTTTGCTTTTTGCACTTCATGTCTGAGTGTTGCTATCTCATTTTCCATCTCATCTACATTCTCTTTTAAACGTAAAATAATATCAACACCTGCCAAATTCACTCCAAGTTCACGAGTCAAACGCAAGATAAGTTTAATTCTATCGATATCTCTTTGCGAGTAGAGACGAATACGACCATCTGAACGCGAAGGGCAAATCAAATTCTCACGCTCATATTGACGAAGTGTTTGTGGATGAATATCTAAAATCTTCGCAACTATACTGATAAGGTAAACAGGTTCGTCATATTGGTGTATCATGATTTACTCCTTTGGTAACTTCTCTTGCATTATTGTAACCAAATCTTTATCAAGTTCCTCTACTTTTGGTAAAACAATGTTCGCTTTGAGATATAAATCTCCACGTACCTTTGTTTTACGGTTCATAGCACCCATCTCTTTGACACGAAAACGTTGTCCATTTTTTGTGTTTTTTGGAACTTTGAGTTTTATCTCTTTTTCTAAGGTTTGAATGGCTATTTTATCTCCAAACAATGCAGCATAGAGTGGCACATCAAAAGTTTTTACAAGGTCATCACCTTCGCGTTCATATTCAGGGTTTGAAGCAACGGTAATTTTTAAAAACAAATCACCAACACGACCATTTTGTGCATGCCCTTTGCCTTTGACACGCATTTTTTCACCACTTTTGACCCCAGCAGGAATTTTAATGTCAAAGCGTTCACCATTCACACTTACAGAGTGAGAACCTCCTAAAATAGAGACAATAAAAGGAATCGTCACCTTTGTTTCTATATCAAGATTTGGCTCTTGTGCGAAACCACCACCACCAAAACCACCTGCTCCACCAAATGGATTACCGCTGCCACCAAAAGGGTTGCCACCACCGCCGAAACCGCCACCTTGGGAAAACATTTCGCGTAATATATCATCAAGATTTGCACCACCAGCACTTTGAGAGAAATCATGAAAATTTTGACCACCAAACATCGAATCACCATGCATATCATACTGCTGTTTCTTTTGTGGATCACTCAAAATTTCATAGGCTGAGTTTATCTCTTTAAATTTCTCCTCTGCAGATGCCTCTTTATTGACATCTGGATGGTATTTGCGTGCAAGCTTTCTGTAGGCTTTTTTTATCTCTGCTTCGCTTGCGTTTTCAGAGACTTCTAAAGTTTCGTATAGTGATTTTGCCATATTTCTATCCTATAAAATAAATTCTATTGTTTAAGTAGAATTATATCACAAGAGTTGAGTCTATGTCAATCAAGTTATAAATTCTTAATGTAAAAAGTGACGAACTTCTGAAAAATAGAGACTCATACCAAATTCATTGGCAGCTTCTATAATCTCTTCATCACGAATACTTCCTCCTGGTTCGATGACATTTTTTACCCCTGCAGCAGCTGCAGCATCTATGCTATCACGAAATGGAAAGAATGCTTCACTCGCAAGAGCTGCACCACTCACATCAAGACCCATCTCTTTAGCTTTTTTCAAGGCACATTGTGCTGCATCAACACGGCTCGTCATTCCCATCCCTACAGCAACCATTGCAGAGTTTTTCACATACACAACACAATTCGATTTTGTTAAAGAGGCTACTTTATATGCGATTTCTAAATCTTTCATATCTTGTGCATCCGCTGCTTTTTTACTCACTAATTTTGCATTTTTCACTTCATCTGTACCGACTCTATCTGCATCTTGGAAAATAAATCCACCTTCAATATGCTTAAAGTCATCACTATCATTTGCAAGTAAAAGATTATCTGCACCCATCTCAAAAAGTTTAATGCGTTTTTTCTTTGCAAAAACTTCTTGTGCTTCTTCTGTAATACGCCCTGCAATAATCACTTCTAAAAAGATTTCATTCATCTTCTCAGCCATCTCTTTGTTCACTATTCCATTGACTGCTACAACACCACCAAACGCAGAGACTGGATCACATTTAAGTGCTTCTACATAACTCTCTAAAAGTGTCTCTTTGATAGCAAAACCACAAGGATTTCCATGTTTGGAGATACAAACTGCATTCTCTTCTCCAAAACCAGCGGCAATTTTCACCGCACCATTAAGATCATTAAGGTTGTTAAAACTTGCTTCACCTTTGAGTGTTTTAAAGTTATTTGTAAAGTGCTTGTCAAACTCATATAAGGCACCTTTTTGATGCGGGTTTTCACCATAACGAGTATCCATCACTTTATTCCCGACAATAAATTTTTTCTCTCCTGAGCCATTATTAAAGCGTTCATTCATGTAGTTTGCTATCATACTATCATAAGCCGCTGTATGTTCATACGCTTTTATCATATAGCCGCGGCGAAACTCTTTTGTATTTTTTTCATTCTCTATCGCATCAATCACTTCTGCATAATCTTCTACATTCGTTACGATGATAACAGCATCAAAATTTTTCGCAGCTGAACGTACCATTGCTGGTCCACCGATGTCGATATTTTCTATAATATCATCAAAGTCTTCTGTTCGCTCTATTGTCTCTTTAAAAGGGTAAAGATTAACACAAACTAAATCTATTGCTTCAACATTGAGTTCTTTTGCCTGATCTAAATGTGATTGCTTATCACGACGATGTAAAATTCCACCATGCACATAAGGGTTGAGTGTTTTTACACGCCCCTCAAAACACTCCGGAAACTTTGTTACCTCATCAATCTCAATAGCAGCAACACCACTCTCTTTTAAAAGTTTATAGGTTCCGCCTGTTGAAATAATTTCATAATCATTTTTTACTAAAGATTTACAAAAATCAACCACACCATTTTTATCACTTACACTTACTAATGCTCTTTTTTTCAAAAAAATATCCTTGAATAATATATTACTGTGCGAATTTTATCTAAATGTTGTTTATAGGGAGGTAAATAGAGGGTAGAGAGAAGGAAGATAAAAGACTGTAAAAAACAGTCTTTTATAAAGAAATTTTAATGATTAAAAATCACCTTCAGCAGCACGTGCTGGAATTTCTAACATTGCTTTTTGAACATGAGAAGCTAGTTCTAACATCTCTTTTGGTAATGGGTGTCCACCGTGAATTGCTAAACTTAAATCCATAGTATACAGCCATCTCTCACCATTTGCAAGTTCAATAAGCATAATACGGCATGGCATAAAACCACCAAATTCATGAGAGTATGCTAAGAATTTTTTCGCGATAGAAAGACTACACATAGAAATATTTTCAACATATTTTACTTCATCACCTTTTGCACCTTCTATAGTAAACATTTTCGTGTCACCTGTTACACGCATGTTGTACTCTTCAGCTAAAGCATTGATAGATTCAACAACATCTGCATTTTCAACATCATCATTAACTTTATACTTGAGTACCATACCTTTTGCAGCATCACCAGTTGCTAAAACTTTTTCAAACATTTTCGTGTATGTACTAATTGCTTGATCATCTAAAGCTGCTACTTGTGAACCATATTTTGCATAACCGCCAATACCAGCTACAAGTGCCACTAAACCTATAAGTGCGAGTAAATTTTTAAACATTTATTTCTCCTGTGTATTTTTCTGTTTTGTATTATAGCAAAAATTTTCTATATATCTCTTTGAATTGTCTCTTTGAAGCTATTAAAGTACTTCTCTTGGAGTGTTTGCATACGCATTGTAACATTGTTTATACGAAAATTTTCTCCACCGACAACACCTATTTTCTCAAAACCAAGTACTGCATCAACCATCGCTTCAAACGCAGCACAATTTTCTGGTTTTACTTCTATGATAGCACGACTCATAGATTCTGCAAAAATATCTCGTTCATCTGCTACACTCATTTGCACATCACATCCAAGTCCACTCACTGCTGCCATTTTTGCTAAAGCTATGGCTACACCACCACTACTTGCATCTTTTGCACACTCTAAAAGATTTTTCTTGTTGCCCTCAATGACTAAATCCCAAAGTGCCAACTCTTTTTTGTAGTCTATCTCAGGTAATTCTCCTGCAACTGTGTCGTAAATTTCTTTCATATAAAGGCTTCCACCAAATTCTGATTTACTTTTACCTACCAAATACAGTGCATTTCCCTCAGCTGAGAATGATGACATAAGTACATTGTTTTGGTCATCATTTACCCCTACAGTTGCAATTGATGGCGTTGGAAAGACAGAAACACCATTTGTTTCATTATAAAGAGAAACATTCCCGCCAATGACTGGTGTTGTAAGCTCGGCACACGCTTCTTTGATACCTAAACACCCTTCACCAAACTGCCACATAACTTCTGGATTTTCAGGGTTTCCATAGTTTAAACAATCTGTAATCGCAAGTGGTCTTGCACCACTCATAGCAACATTTCTTCCAGACTCAATGACCGCAGCGGCTGCACCCCCTTTAGGGTCAATGTAGCAGTAACGCACATTACAATCTGCACTCATTGCGAGGGCTTTACCATTTTCTTTGACACGCACAACAGAGGCATCAAGCATCCCCCCATTTTTCACTGTATTGGTCTGTACCATAGAGTCATACTGTGTATATATCCAAGATTTATCGACCACTTCCATAGAAACAAGTAACTTTTCAAAAGCACTCTGGTTATCGACAGCATCAAAATCATTTAAAGTGACTTCGTGGATTGCATCAAGATATGCTGGTTTTTTCATAGGGCGATTCAGCTCAGGTGCTTCCTCACTCACTGGGTCTACAGGAACTTCTGCACATTTTTCACCATGCCAAAAAAGTTCCATATTTCCAGTGTCGGTTACTTCACCGACAACTGCCGCATCCAAATCCCATTTTTCAAAGATGTCGATGATAGCTTGTTCACTTCCTTTTTTTGCACACAAAAGCATTCGCTCTTGACTCTCTGAGAGCATAAAATCATACGGTGTCATTCCCTCTTCACGAGCTGGAACTTTATCAAGATGCATTATCATCCCGCTTCCACTTCTTCCTGCCATCTCAAATGCAGACGAGGTAAGCCCAGCAGCACCCATATCTTGAATTCCTATTACATAATCGGTTTTGAAAAGTTCTAAACATGCTTCAAGAAGTAGTTTTTCTGTAAAAGGGTCTCCTACTTGTACGGTCGGACGAAGTGATTTTGACTCTTCTGTAAAACTATCAGAACTCATGACTGCTCCACCGAGCCCATCACGACCCGTTTTTGCACCAACATACATCACAGGGTTTCCTGTTCCTTCTGCTTTTCCGTAGAAGATTTCATCACTTTTTGCAAGACCTAAAGTAAAAGCATTGACTAAAATGTTTCCATTATAGCACTCATCAAAACTTGTCTCGCCACCAATCGTAGGCACACCCATACAGTTTCCATAACCACCGATACCCTCAGTCACACCACGCACTAAATAACGTTGATGTTTTGAAATGTCATCATCATTGAGAACATTTCCAAAACGCAAGGCATTGAGGTTCGCGATAGGTCGAGCACCCATAGTAAAAACATCACGCATAATCCCACCAACACCCGTTGCAGCACCTTGATACGGCTCTATAAATGAGGGGTGATTATGTGATTCCATTTTAAAAACAGCAGCATAGCCATCACCAATATCAATGACTCCTGCGTTTTCACCAGGACCTTGAATCACCCAAGGAGCTTTTGTCGGAAAACCTTTTAAATGCACTTTTGATGATTTATAAGAGCAGTGTTCACTCCACATTGCTGAAAATATCCCAAGTTCAACAAGGTTTGGCTCACGCCCTAAAATCTCTTTTATATGTGTATAATCTAACTGCGAAAGTTTATGGTTTGCAAGTTGTTCGTCAATGTTTTCTAATTGTTGGCTCACTAGGAAATCCTAAAATTGGTTTTTAAATGCGGATTATAGCAAATAAGTAGTAAGAAAAGTTTGAATAGTAGATGAAATAATCTAAAATTTGCTTTTCTTCCTTAATAGTTATATAATAATCATATTAATAAAAATTAATTTGGAATGCTCATGGTAAAAAAGATACTCAGTTTGGATTTAGGAATTATTTCTGTAAATTATATCATTTTACAAGAATATGGATTTTCTTCTCAAGATGCACTCCTAGATCAAGAAAAACAAAATTTTTACACAAATAAGTGGGAATTACGAACACAAAAAGCCTTTCAAGAGAAACTTCAAGAAGGTGAACTTTTTACTACCAAGATATAGAGCAATTTTTTCGCCGTTTCAACACTCCCTTTTTTCCCTTAAAGTTTTTTTATATTACATCCAATATGCAAAACTTAGTACTTCTTATACTTTTTTCTTAATTTTTTAATAGGAATATTTTTAGAACCTGTTTCAATGTAATCTTTGTAACTCAAAAGTACATCTCTCGCAAGTTTTTGCATTTTAGGTTTTAAGAAAATAGTTAACAATGCTGGTTTTCCTTTATAATCTATATCTAAACGTAAATAAGTTTTATTCTCTA